>JAYVXN010000191.1:0-1944 GCA_043785085.1 Bdellovibrionales bacterium
TTGATCGTCATCGAGAATTGCCACATTCAGTCTGCACTCGACCAACCTGGTCCCTCATCGCCTGCCCAGAAAATATTCAGATCCTAGAGCCTTTACCTCTCACATCCCGAGCTTGTTGCGGATATCCTGAAAAACTTCAGGACCAGCGCCAGGTTGAGGTTTTCTCTCAGAATCTAACTCAAACTGCGTCAGCAAAGCCTCAAGAGCTTCTCTCCCATCTTTTGTTTTCGCGGCTTCAATTGGAGTGATATCGCCAAGTGCCGGAATTTTGCTATGAATCCATCCATCCCAGTGAGACCTCATCATTTGCGCGATTTTCGCTTGGACCTCGGGATGATTCATGAGCTCATCTTGTTCTGTTTGGCTCAAGCTTGTTTTGTGACCTTTGCTTTTAAATCCTTGTTCAACAGACTCTATCACGCGGTGATTAAGCTTGTACCCACCATCGAGACGCTCCCTCATTTGGCTTTCAAACTCATTGGCACGATTTTCTGAATTTAAATTTACTGTCATTTTAGATCCATCGATCTCAATATGGCCGAGAACCGTATTTTCCATGGCGGCGTGTTTGGAATTGCCTTTTTTAATCCAAGGAAATCCAACTTTTTTGAGACTTCCATTTTCAAAGTCGGCATATTCGAGAATCTCCTGCTTTGACTCACTACAGTTTAAATCAGCCAGTGCATTCAGTGCGTCTTCGGGGCTAACTGAAAGAGTATAGGTGAGCTTATGTGGGATGAGAAGGTCTCCGTCCGTATTGTGGAGAGTTGGCATCTGAGGTTTCGTGACGGCATTATAAATTGATTGATAGAGGCTTTGAATCTCGGAGTCGTACTCCCATAGCGTATCGCGACTGATGACAGGATTTAATTTGTGAAGATGCTTTTTCAACTCCAACACTTGAATTTTGTAAATCGGCGGAATTCGGGTTGAAGAACTTGCCTCAAATGTCGTGAGACCCTGAATTGTCACTGCTTTGCCGAACAGCAGCTGTCCTGGATTTGCCCCCATAGAGCCTTGCTTCTCTATAACCTCGTTGAGCTCATCTGTTAAGACGTCTTTTGTCTTAAACCCTTTACCCGGCCATACTTCAAGAATTTCATAGAAACTACAACCAGTGAGCGAACAGAGTTCAATGTATTCACGTTGCAGCTCTGAAAGACGTGAACCTTTACTTTTTAAGAATGATAGCGCCGGTGCGAGATCAAAAGGTGCAGTTTCAAAAACGGCTGTGTCATTCTCGTCTGGGGTCCAGTCGTAAAAAAACCACGGCATAAAGAGCTGAATCTCTGGTGAATCCGGATCGAATCCATCGGTATTTGACCATTGATGAAACTCATCCCATGCTTCATTAATGGCACTAGGTCCATAGACCTGACCAATGTGTTTTAAAATTAGTCCGATCAGCTCATTTCTTTCGCGATGCAGCCTCTGCCAAAAGAGCTCATTGGTCGATGGCGCAGATTTTATCAGACAACATTTTTTATACTTCTCGCCACTCCCACAAGGGCAGGGATCGTTTCGGCCAACTGACATCTAATACTCCCAGTAATGGTTTGGAAACGATTTAGCACATTTTCCGGGCGACGGCCAGCAAGACATTAACCGATTTGAGAGGTGGTGAAATCGCCTACCCTCTTTTCAAAAATCATTCCGCACAAACCTACAAGCAAGACATCTTGCCCAATCAGTTGAATCTGATTTGGTCACGAGTCTTGCGAGCATTCATTTGCAAAGATAATTCTAAAAGCAATGACCCCGACGGCACTCCCCTAATCACGTTAAAGGGAGGTGCCTTGTAGCCCAGGAAAATCAAAAGAACAATCACGTTTTTGATGTGTGACGTCGATACGTCACGTTTACTTGCGTAAATTTTAAAATCCAAAAAAACCGCCAAAGCGCCTTGAGCCCGAAGTACTTCTGCACGACTTTTTGCCTTTCAAG
>JAYVXN010000192.1:0-1943 GCA_043785085.1 Bdellovibrionales bacterium
CTACCGCTGATTTCTTGAAATCCGGTGAATATCGTTGATATGCCATTTGTCATTAACCTTTTCGCCCCGGCTACATTTAAATTTCGCAGGCGACAACTATCCTGACAGCTAGGGAACATAAGGATTAGACATAGCCTGAACTCTTTGTTAGGTGTTCGATCGTCGTGCAAAGCTTCAAATGGATTTCTCTCAGTATTCTCTTTTTTAGTTGGACAGCGCAGGCCTACCCTGAGTTTATCGCACATGGGTATGCGTCATGTTTGACCTGCCACTATAATGGTAGTGGGAGTGGTCCACTGACTGACTATGGCCGGGCATTATGGTCTGCTGAAATTGCCTCTAGCGCCCTTTATCCAAAATCAATGACAGATGAACAGATTGCCGGCCAATCTGGATTTTTAGGTACGGTGGAGCTACCCTATTGGCTAAGGCCTCATGTGAAATACCGAGGTATTGAAGTCCGAACCAATCCTGGTAGCGCATCGACTGACAAAACCAATTACTACCAAATGCAAACTGACTTTGGTGTTGCCCTTCAGGATAAGACTGCGAAGTATGTGGCGGTACTCACTTTTGGGCGAATGGTGCCGCCAGCGGAGTTTGGTCTCGGGAAGCAGGGGTTCGATCATCTCATGGGCAGAGAGTATTACGCACGAGTAGAATTAGCTAAGACCTGGTGGGTTTATGGTGGTTTGATAGAGAAGGTTTTTGGCCTTCGCAATATCGACCACACCTCTTATCAGCGCACCTATCAGAGTTTCAACGTGCAAAATGACACTCAAGACGGAATCTCGGAATCAGACGGAATCATTGTTCAGAAGATAGAAAAAGCTTGGGAGGTCTCGGTTAACGCATTCTTTGGCAATCCGTATGATTCACCTAATTATAAACAGAGTGGCGGTTCGATGATGGGTGAATATGAAGTTGGTGAAAACAAACGCTTGGGAGCCTCTCTTTTCTCAGCCCAAAGTAAAGTCTTAAATAAACAGATGGTGGCGGCTCATTATCGTCAGGCCTTGGGCAAAGGCTCGGCGGTGATGTTTGAATATGGATTGATTCAAAACGCTGCGGCTGCACCTTCGGCCGATCCAACCATGGGAAGTTATAATTTACTGGAAGCCTTAGTGCTTCTGACTCGAGGATATAGTTTGAAGACGACAGTTGAAAGATACAATCAAGAATTCAAGCCCACATCTCCAGATCAGTGGAAGTGGTCTCTTGGATTTCTGATGTTCCCGCTGCCGCGCTTTGAATTGCGGCTGGAAACTCTCAATTTGCGATCAATCAATCAGACCGCTAACGACGACTCTTGGGCGCTACAAGGGCAAATCCATGTTTCTCTTTAAGCGCCTATTTTGCCTGATGTTGCTCAGTATTCTTTTGAGCTCAACGACGTTTGCCGCCAATATCAAAACGAATCCGAGAAAGTTCTCTTCGCTCAATTTCGCTACGATCTCCATTTCTTATCTGAGTTGGGGCGAGAAGGTGAGCCTCAGTCAGGCAGGGAAACCCGATCAAGCCCATTGCAATATGCTAGGTAACTCACTAGGCGTCGAGTGGGAACATTATTTTGAGCCACGGTATGGCTTCACGTTGCAAGGCAGTTTACTATTTGGTGTTGCGGATGTCGGAGGAACCCAGTCCAAGCTACCTTTTAGCCGAGCCAATCAACATTGGTGGGGAGCGGGAGCCTCCACTCACTTTGCATATCGTTTTTCTAAATGGGTGATCTCTTCACTTGGCCCCATTCTCGTTTATCGAAACTTAAGCTTAAGCAATGATCCATCGGGTACGTCCGCCGAGTCGGGCGCAACGGTCAATATTGGCGCGACTGTGGACTTAAGAATGCGGTTGAGCGATCAATTGGAAATTCGCGAAGAAATTGGTTCACTTGCAATCAATGCTTCGACCTACTGGTCCGTTGGACTCGGCTATAAATTTTA
>JAYVXN010000193.1:0-6569 GCA_043785085.1 Bdellovibrionales bacterium
AAAAGCCAGCTCGAAGAGTTGGGCACTTCCCTTGGTAACCTCGTAAAACAAATGAAGCAAAGAAAAATTTGGGACAGCACCAATGTGTTCTTAGTCGGACTTGACGGGTATTCAGAAGAACTGCATACGCATGAAACCCGCCCTCTGAATCTTTATAGCGAGGGCACGCATGTTTCACTTTTCATTAAGCCAGCGCGAAAAGTGAGAGAAAGTGCGTTCAATTGGAAAGTTGATTCAAGCGTCACTTTGGTTGATGTCGGCGCGACACTTTTTGACTTGCTCGGCAGCAAGAGCCCACCTCCCGACTTTTTTGCCAAAGTTGTTTCGCTTAAAAGTGTCTTGACCGGGCCCCAGCCAGATTGGGAAGAAGACCGTTTAGTGATGAGTGAGTCGGCCTGGGCGCAGTGGCGGGGCTTGGGTGTGATACGCTATGCAATTCGGCGTGGTCCTTTTCTTTATATGCATGAAAACCCGATTAAAATTTTCAACACATTAACGGATAAATCGGAACTGACGCCATTGCCGCAAACGGATCCTCTTTTTGCGGATTTACATATGACTTTGGCAAAGGAATTTCGAAACTTAAGTTTGCCATACTGGGTGCCACTCACTCCTGTGACTCGTGACAAATTCGCTCTCGCGGAAGAATTATTTAGCGGGGCGCCCCCTTTTGCTGAAAGTCTTGAGCATTTAGATAACCTCTCTAAAAAGAGTCCGCAGGATCCGATCCTTCGCGGCTGGCGTGCGATTTGGGCATTACGACTCGAGCATTGGTCGGATTTGAAAAGAATCGCCGCTAAACCAATGCAGCAAGATTGGAATTACGTTGCGGAAAGAAATCTGGATCAGTACAAAAAGCTCCATCCGCCAATTGACCCGTGTTTTAGTTTTTTGCGCTCTGAATCTAAAACTCTAGAGACGGCCACATTGCGCGATTGCGTGCAGCCTGAGGTCGCGGCCTTTATCGCTTGGAACGAAGAACCGGCCTCATCGCCACAAAAAAGCAAACTGCAGGAAACTTTTTTACGGACCCTGAGCGTTCGAGTCTTGGAGCAGCGAATCCAAGAAGAAAACTACAACGTTGGCTTGACCTGGGATGTGTCGCTGGCAAAACCGGACGGCCCGGCAATGATTGACCTCATTTTGGCCCTACCGGAGAATAAAAAACTTCGCCCGACCTTGAAGCCTTTACGGGAAAACCAGTGATTTAATGTGGGTCTTACGTTCGAGTCGGGCCGCGATAGAATAGAGCGTGTTTTCATCGGCACGAATTAAGCCGCTGTGGGCGGGAATTCGATTCATGCCGTGAATGTGCACGAGTTTCGGTTTTATTAACCCGATCACTTCAATCCAATCTTCGATATCGGGTGTTGCAGTGTTGTCAACCGCGCCCTGAACGAAAAAACTCTGAATGATGCAATCTTTCATTGGAGCGAGCGAGGTAATTAAGTTGCTGAGGGTGATACGGGTGAGCGGAGAGTTCATGCGCTTAAACATTTTTTCGCTGCCCGCATCCAATTTCACCATTCGCTCATTGAGTAAATTAAGAGCGGCCATAACCCGCCGCGAACCAAAGGTCGAACCACTAGTCAAAATACTCACCTGGGTGCCGACGGCGTTGAGTTCGCGTACCTTTAAAACTTCATCGACCACCAGCGGAAATTCCGGATGCAAGGTGGGCTCGCCGTTACCGGAAAAGATAATTTGGCTGAAAGAGATTTGTTCTTTCCGCAATTCATCAAGTTTCTGCGACAGGGCATGAGCGACTTCCTGCGGGGTCGGAAATACGATATTTTTTTTGATTCGGTTCAGGCGCACATCACTTGGGCCTAAGTCACAATAGGAGCAATCAAAGGCACAAATCTTAACAGCCGAACCCGATAGGTTGATTCCGAGGGCAGAACCCAGGCGGCGGCTGTCGACCGGGCCGTAGACGATTTCAGAGACTTGGCGAGTCTCCTTTAAATCCGGGTATTCGGTTTTAAGATCCATGTTTTGGATTTTTAATGCACCCATGATTCCTCACTCACTCTTTTTCATGAGAAAAAGATTGTTCAATTTCTAAAATTCCGAGCCAATAGGCCAAATCCGGATGAGCCTGAGCTAAAATGCGGCTGAGGTTATCCAAAGTTAGTTCTGCTCGTTCTATATTATAAATCACCTGTGGTATTTCTGAATGACTGAGCAGAACCAATTGGTCTCCGGATTGAACGCGAAACTGACCCATCGTCGGATTCAATGTCGTGTCTAGCCCCAACAGCTGATTCGGCAAGGCAGGCAAAAGTTCGCCCGCGCTTAAATCAAACGCCAAATCGAGGTAAGACCCAAGGGGGACCAGACCCCGTTGCTTTCTCGCCAAAAGTAGCTGCGGATTTCCGATCTGTAACCAGACGATTTCATTTTCATCAAGAACCGCGCCAAACAACTCCACTCCGGCGTGATATTCATCTGCATTGTCTTCGCGAAAGATCATTTCATTGGCGAGGAAAGCTGCGGTTCGAAGATTGTTGGCGGCATCAGACAAACAGGTGAGCCGCTCAAAAGGAGACGTCACTTCATTGTCCTGGCGCGCGTTCAGAAGATACTCAAGCATTCGGTCAATCACTTTTTTAGCGGTCCCTCGGGGGCCCCAAGAGGTAGCGACGAGGATCAGTTTGGCGTCGCGATCGACATGTACTTCGGGCCGGGGGCGAAAGTTTTCGCCACTGTAAGGGCGATGTTCAAAATTAAACGCCATCACTCCCCCCCGTAGCTGCGCAGTTTGCTGCGGGCTTTTCTGGCGTAATCGCCGTCGGGGCGGTCGATCTCAAGGATTTTGCGCCATTTTTCTTGGGCCGAATCAACCAGTCCGGTACCTTCCTCGACCACGCTCTCTGAGTAAATGTTTTGCATTTGCGTGTTGAGGTCATGCACGTATTTATTAAAGAGCGTGTGGATTTTTTCGTTGTCCGGGTCAATTTTCTTGGCCTTTTCCAGGAGGGCGACAGCTTCTCTCACTTTCACGCCACCTTCGTTACCGATTTTTTTCGCATCTGCGAGTGCCTTTTCAACTTTTTCATTAATTTCCTGGCGGACACTGACGATGGCTGCTTTCGATTTGGCTTTCAAACCGCCTGGATCGGGATATTCCGAAGCGACGTGTTTTTCATAGGCAGTGATGGCGACCAACAAATCACCTTGTTTTTCCAGGGTCGTGGCATGGTGGTAAAGGGCTTCGCCTTTGTGAATGCGTTCTTGAAGTTCATTTCGGGCCTGGGCATTGAGCTTCAGCTGTTCACTGCGCTGACGGACCCGATTGACCATTTCGCTGACCTGGACATTTTCGGGATCGATTTCGTAGGCTCGCGAGAGACAGGTGCGAATTTCATTTTCAAGATTGGTGCGGGCGGCGACCTTTTCACAGTCAGTCAGAATCTGCTGCAGTTCTTTTTGCAGGAGGTGAATGCGTTCTTGATCTTGCGTGATTTCATTCACCCGTTTTTGTGTTTCAATGGCGGCATTACTGTCTTCAGCCATTTTCAGCGAATCGAGATAACCAGTCGGTAAGATTTCATGGAGCTTTTGCAGCTGGGTTGCCGCTGAATTGTGATTGTTTTGCAAGGAAAAGCTCTTGGCGAGATCATAGGTTTGCTTGATTAATTGTTTATTGGCGTCTGAAAGTTGATCGAAACCTGGATTAGTTGAAACTCGAGGTTTTGGCTGTGTGTGCGAGTTGTCTGATGAGACAAAATAAACCACGGCAATGAAGAGTAAGGCCACAGCGATAAAAAACACCGGACTTTTCTTTTGCGGTTTGGGCGCTGGCTGTTGATAGCCGTTCCACTGCTGTTGTTGATAACCATAGAGATTCGGATCATAGGGCGCCATTTGTCCAGGATTTTGCTGATCCAGGCGGATGACGCCCCCGGCTCCCTGCAGCGCCGGTAAATTGGCGCCATTGTATTGTGGGTCGTTGCCAAAAATTCCAGGATTGTCAAAAGCCGGCTCTTTCAGCATGTCGGCAGGAATCACCGTGAGTTTGTTTTCAAAATTCGGATCGCGAAGCTCAAAATGAACCAGCAGTTCGGCGACGCTGATGACGTCACCGCTTTTTATTGCGACCATCTCATGGGCAGGGAGCAGCTGACCGTTGAGGAGAGTGCCATTGGAGCTGCCCAGGTCACGGACGAAAAAGCCATTTTTTGCGATCAATTCGAATTGGCGGCGGCTCGATTTCAAGTCGTTGAGAAAAATTTGGCAATTTTCTTCGCGACCGGCAACCCATTGTTCACCATCTAGACGTAGTAATTCTTCTGCGGCTCGAGATGATTGAATTCGAATATACGGAACTCCGAGAATCTGCTCGGCGAACGTCGGCTCGTTATCAGTTTCGTCCTGTTGAAAAGCCGCTGCCCCGTTGGCGGTAAGCATCGGTGAAGAACCAAGAGTCGGCACCGGTAGGTGCGAAATAGAGGCCATGGGTTCTACGTGAATTTGACTTTCATGAACCACAGAGTCTTCAGTCAAAACTTTAAATACATAAGGCGTCAGTTCAAACGACTCATCCTGCCCAAGATTGAGGCTAGAGATCTGCTCTCCGTGGTGGTGCATCTGACCAAACTTTGAAATGACCTGAACGGTCCATTGACCGTCCGCCTCAGTGATGCGCAGATGCTGCCTTGAAATTCCGGGATAATCTCCGAGAGCAATGGCACTCGTGGCTTGTCTTCCAATGATATACTCTTGGCCCTCTTCCAGCCTTAATTCTTGTATTTCCTTGCCATTCAGGAAGACTTTAATTTTCATAAGTCTCCACAAGGGTGTTGGCGTCACATTCTTTTTTCAGAGCCTGCGATTCTTTGTATTTCAGGTCTTGCTTGTTCGGAATTTCATCCAGTACTTTATTGAGCGCCGATGAACACCGTGAATACATATTTTTGTCTTTGTAGCGTCGCGCATCCAGCATGAGTGAGGCGATGGCATTATCACGTTCTTTTTCAGAAAGTACTCGGTAGCGGTCGGCCATTTCATGTTTAGGATCAACAGCGAGTGCCGTTTCAAATGAACGCAGGGCTCGTGAGTATTGACCTTTTTCAAAATCTCGAAAACCCTCGAGATAATGGCGTTGGGCCTCACGATAGCGTGTTTCTTCTTCAATTGAGGCAAATTTTCTCTTGTGGGCCTGTTGTTCGACCCGAGTTTCTGCATCTTTGATTTCTTTTTCAACTTGATCGACAGTGCGAATACCCTGTGGTTCACGATGTTTGTTGGGTTTTTCAGAGAGCAACAAATAACCAAATACCAGACCAATCACAGTGATGATCAGATAAAACCGTTTTTTCTTTGCTTTCTGGTCGTCAGACATCGGGTTCATTCTTTGATCCGATGACGGACCCATGCGGACACCCGGGCCCGGCGTCGGGGGAGCGTAAGCAGTGGGGGCATAGCCAGCTGCATTTGGCATTGTCGGCATGGTGGCTGTTTTGTAGGCGACCGGCGATTGCGTCTGTGGCCGCGGCGAGGTGTGCTCTATTTTAAAAATCAGGCTCGTGTCGCCCATATGAATATGATCACCGTTGGTCAAATCTTGTTCGGTCGTGGAAAGATCATTGACGGTCATATTATTTCTTTGACTCAAATCACGAATCGTCACTTTTGTCGGTGTAAACTCGATGATGGCTTGAGCACGGCTGCAACGCGGATCGCTCAGGCAAATATGGTTTTCTGGACCACGTCCGATCGTTACTTGCGGCGGCAAGAGCTGAAAAATCGCGCCTTGATCTGGGCCCGATGCGACCGTGAGGGTCAGTCGTAGTGATGATTGTGCCGCTGCCTGTCCTGCCATTGACCTAGTCGCCTCCACCTTGCTTCTGGAAACAAATTAAATAATAAACCGGTTCACTTGATCCCATGACGGCTTGACCGCTCACCTCAAATAATTCTCCGCCGAACGGAATTTCACTTAAGCCAATTTGCATGGGAGCATTTTTTAGTTGCGGGAGCATTTCGTTGATATTTTTCTGTAGCGCTGAATCCGAAATGGTTGAAACGGGGCGTCCCCGCAATTCAACTCCTCCGCCAATCAAGCGATTGAGCTTTTCATTGGTGCCAAGAATATTCTGATCAATCGCGCTGATGGCAATGCCCGGCACGCCGATCACACGCAAGATATTCATGGCCTCTTGCTCGCGCATAGAAAGCGGCACACCATCGACTGGAGCGTGGCTACTGCCACTATTCACCCGTGATAAGGCGCTGCTGATATTGCCGATTAATTCTTTTAACACTGGAAAGTCATACGGAGTTTGCAGATCATCGCGACCTTCGCGAAGGGCATCGCTCAGACCTGTATTCAGGACGACCAATGGATGTTCGATCACTTTATACAGAAAGAAGTACAAAACAATGCCAAGACCGATTGCAATGCCTAGAATCTGAATAAACAAAGTAAAAGTTTGGCTGGTATTGAGTGCCGAGCTGCCCATATCGTAGATGACCATGGCGTAGGCAATCACATCATTTGAACTTCCGGTCATGGCGTTATAACGTCGGATGGGGACGCTGGCCCCGACCGTTGAGCTATCGATTTC
>JAYVXN010000194.1:0-19550 GCA_043785085.1 Bdellovibrionales bacterium
CAGCGAACTCATTAACCGAATGTGTCGTTCAACCAACACCTAAGATCGAACGCGCATTTAAAAAAATCTGATACCCCGCAAAAGAATAAAGCGCGATACGAAGGCAAATACGTATCGATTTATTTTCGGTACTTAGTCCAGTTAACGAGGGATTACGTACACCCATTTCAGCATGAAATATAAGACCCAAGTAAAAAAAGATAGTGCCGGCGTTATTGTGGCCATTCGAGTGCTTTATTTCGCAAAACCCGAAAAATAAGACCGAAAGCTGCATTAAGTACTTCTGTATGAGTTCATCTTTCTTACTAAGACCTGTTTGTTTTATTGTCATAAATAATTCCTCTCTTAATTTCGATGAATAGAAAATGAATTAAATTTGCCAATTCCAAAACTGATATCTGTGCGAACTGGATTAATAAATTCTGATTTTTTTAATGCGCTCAATTCATTTATTTTTGGCAGGCTGACAGTTTGGCGATCAAATTTGACCTTCGAGCCGGGGCCGCTTTTTGTATCGTTGGGAACATCACCGGGATTACCTGACCCCTCATCGTTTCTGACCATGCCTTCGTCCCCGTCCTTTTTCGGCGGTGTCGGCTTTTCAGAATTATCCGTTGATTGAGGTGGCGTCGCTGGAGTCTTCGGGTCGGCTTCTGATTGATCGGGTGGCGTGGCTGGATTCTCAGGGTTCTTCGGGTCAATTCCGGTGTTACCAGTATCCGAACTTGGGTTGCCATCTGAACCTGACGAGTTTCCGCCGTCTGTGGCAGTAGGTGTCGTCCCAACTGTTCCGTTACACTCAGAGGTACAGACTTTAGCATGATAATCAGTGGAAATATTCTCTGCCATTCGGGCTCCTGCCCATGCCCCAACTGAAAATCCTATTTGAAGTCCGGGCGGCCCCGCTTCAGAACCGATAATGGTGCCAGCCACTCCTCCCACTAATGCTCCGCTCTCTTTATCTCGCGAAATACTCGTTGCCGCACGCGCCATACAGCTGTCCTGACAATTATTATAGGCCACACTGTCGCGCCCGCTGAGAAGCCCCCGGCGATCACTCACCCCATCTTGTCGTTGATTTTGAAAATAGGAACCCTCGCCAGTCAATGCTCGATCAAGCGACAGCATATATCCGACCGCCCCATCGCCAGACATCGGATCAAAATTTGAAAGACGACTCATGGACTGACTGGATTCGGTTGTCTCAGGCTCACCCAAAACAGCGCTGATCTTCTGCCGATATCGTTCAATTGCGGTGAAGCCGCCAGCGCCTCGAATATCTGAAGACAAGTCCTTTGCTAAACCGTATTTCTGGCTCAATGTTTCACCCAACTCTGGAGAGATTTGTGAAACCAGCGGGGAGACCAGGTTAGCAATTTCTGGGCGACCTGCCACATAACTAATATCGATGAGGGTCACAGCAGGGCCAACCAAACCATCGACCACGCCCAAACTGCGCACACGTTCTCTCAAGGTTCTAGATAATTCAGCCTCATTATATTTAGGATTCCACGCAGAGAAGGCGACCGAGAGCGCTTGGATCGCATCGTTCAATTGCTGATTCGTGGCAGAAGCAACGGGTACTTGATTTGTCGCCAAGACAGCGTCCTTCAAACCATTTGGAGAAGCCCCGGCTAAAGAATAATGACCGGTCATCATAGAAATAAGTAAGGGAAAAATTTTCAGTTTCATTTGATATCCTATTTTGGTTTGTGATTGAAAAACACAAATCAATCAGATTGCAACCCAAGTGCCGGTCGACCCCTGCTCTAAATATTGATTAAATGAATCTGACGGGACATGCGTCCGATATCTCGGATATTGGCACCGAAATCTGGATAAAGGACTAACGAGCCAGCGGCTGCTGCCGCCACTCCTGACCCTCACGAGCGCGGTCGTTACTTAGGCGATCAGCGCCAAGCCGAGAAACCTCAAGGGCGAGAATTAAATGCCGGCTCAGAAAATCCCAAAACTGCTGAGAGGTGACTTCAACCACCAGGCAATCCGTCAGCGAGCGAACCGTTGCAGTCCGCACGGTGTTTCGGCGCAACAAAGCAATCTCACCCATCAAATCACCATTGCCGAGAGAGTTGATCACACGGCCATTTTGCACGACTTCAAATTGGCCTTGAATAATAAAATAACATTGGCTACCGAGCTCACCTTCGTTGATCAGGCAAACACCGGATGAGAATTTCTTCACACTTCCTAAAAAAATCAATTGATCAAGCACATCGCCAGGTAAGTTTTGAAATGTGCCATTAGCGAGAAGTGCTTGCAGAAACCAGATCCGGTGCGCAAGCTCCGTCGTGCGATACTCATGCAGATTATTATACTCTTCGCGGTGGCGGATACAGAGAAGCAGCGAATCTTCAAGAGTCACGACGTTCGCCGTCCTGGGTAGGCCAAAGAAAAAACCGCTTTCGCCAAAGACCGCGTCTTGCTCCAAAAGTGCGACGGCACGAACATTTCCATTATTGCTGCGCTTTTGCACGACGGCACGGCCTGAGAGCATGATGAATAATTCACGCGTTTTCTCGCCTTGGCGGCAAATCATTTGTCCTGCTTGTGCCTCAATCACTCTGGCACCTTTAAGAAGCTGATCGCGCATTCCGGGCTCAAGCTGGCGTAAAAGCGGGAGTTCCAGAAAGCTTGTGCGGTCTTGAAAATCTTCAATGGTTTTTCTCGCGGCCTCACTGCGCTTACCGCGCGGGCGTTTTCGCCACAAGCGGCGAATATGAAATGGATCGTCTGCACCCATCAGGCCTGAGTAAATATCATCGGCGAGGCAAAATAGTAAAAAAGCACCAAAACCTAAGACCGTGATTTTCGCGGCGGGGTTCAATGCCAGATGTTTAATCCGACCAAGGTAAGGAAGTAACCAAAGTGCCGTGAAAGTTAAAAATAAAACGACCCATGCGGCTTTGGCCTGCACGAGAATTTGCCCGATGATGGCTTCTGGAGGCGCATTGCCGGCGGTCTTTTTTCTGGCGTTGAAGCGACCGCGTGTCGCGATCGGCTCAATTAGCCATTGATTGAAATAATGCCGCAGACTCTCGGTCAGCTCACTACGAGTAAATGGCGTGAAATCGAGAAAAAGACCCAGCATCACAAAAACTGTGATCGTTAAAAAATCGCGGCCATGCGCGAGGAAAATGAATGGTGTGAACAAAGAGGTAAGGCCAGCCAATGTGATTGTCCAAAGGAGTTTTCCGGTTTGCATTTGAAAATCTGACCAATCCTTACTGAGAAGCCTGACCCCGAGTCCATCAATTGAGAGTTTTAGAGGCATCGCCTCTCCAGTCAGAGATCTGACTAAGAATATTTGCAGGAGACTGCGAAACAACCGACTGCACGCAAGTGTGATATAGCCAAGAACCAGCATCGGAAACAAGCTAAGAGCATGCGTACCACTGAGACCCGCCCCGCTTTGCACCCATCTTGCGCCGCCCACTAAAATCAATAACGAAGACGCAATCAGACCGAATTTGTGCATTCCAGAATTTTTGGTTCGTGACGATAAACTGATGAAGCCCAATTCAAAGAGCGGCTCATGAAAGAGCGAGCGCGGCCATTGGTAATCGGGCCGCGTTTCTTCGATAAAGCGATAAGCCGACTGATTGCGCACGAGGCGACATTCACAAAGCCAATGAATGAAAGAAACTGGCTCTTGGAACACGACACTTTGCCCAGAGCGCAGAATCTCCTGGCAGATCTGATGCAGACTCAAACCGCGCTTTGCCGAGAGGAGGTAAAATTCAAATTGTGGAGGGACAGCGATGGCTGTGCCACAGGCGAGTTGCACATGCAGACCGCCCGGCTGGCCCATGATTTGGATGGCTTCCAGGTGCAGAGGTTCGAGTTCGATTCCCATCCCTTAAGAATAGCGGTAAATTCATGAGACAAAAAGAATTGATTTCTTGATCTCCGACCGAAGGCTGACTATTTTGAAAATTCATTCCAAGGAGACTTCCAATGAGCGGCTTTCAAACTGTACGTGGCATGCGCGACCTCCTCCCCGACGAGAGTCGCAAATTTCGCTTTGTGACCGAAACGGCGCAGGCCATTGCCACTCTTTATGGATTTGAAGAAATCGTAACGCCACTTTTAGAAGCCTCAGCGGTTTTTGAACGGACTCTTGGCGAGACCAGTGATGTCGTCTCTAAACAAACTTATACGTTTCAGGACCGCGGCGGCGACTCCCTGACCCTTCGTCCAGAGGGCACGGCTGGTGTCGCGCGCGCCTTTATTTCCGAAGGTCTGACGCAGCACCTGCCGCTGAAACTTTCTTATTCTGGGCCTATGTTTCGCTATGAACGGCCGCAAAAGGGTCGATATCGTCAATTTTTTCAGTTCGGCGTTGAACTTTTAGGAGTCGAAACTGCGCAAGCTGACATCGAAGTGATTGCTCTAGGCGCGCAGATTCTCAAAGCTCTCAAAGTCGACACTGTGACGGAATTGCAGCTGAACACCATTGGTGATCAAGAAAGTCGCGATGCGTATCGCACAGCGCTCGTGGCCTATTTAGAAACTCGCAAATCTGAGCTCTCGCAAGACAGTTTGACTCGCCTAGAGAAGAATCCTTTAAGAATTTTAGATTCCAAGGACGGAGGTGACCAGCGCGTCGTCAAAGATGGACCACTGTTTTCTGATTATTTGAACAACACATCACGAGAGTTTTTTACCCGATTACGCGCTGGGCTTGATGCACTTGAGATCAAATACACCATCAATCCCCTCTTGGTGCGTGGCCTTGATTACTATTGCCACACAGTGTTTGAATTTACGACCACAGCACTCGGCGCGCAAAATGCGGTTTTAGCCGGTGGCCGTTATGACGGCCTCATTAAGCTCATGGGCGGCCCGCAGACGCCAGGCATTGGCTGGGCGTGCGGAGTTGATCGCCTCGCTCTCTTGGTGCAAAACTTACCTGAAATGAAACGTCCGGTGACCATTGTGCCGATGGGTGAAGAAGCGCAGCTCAAGGCACTCACGATCTTACAAACTCTGAGACAAAACGGTGTACCGGCGGACATGGGCTTTAGCGGCAATATGGCCAAGCGCATGAAGCGCGCCGATAAATTGCGAGCGCGTGCCGCAGTCATACTCGGTTCAAATGAGTTAGAGCGCGGAGTCGCACAAGTAAAAGATCTCGATTCTGGTGAACAAAAAGAAATACTAGTTAGTGAACTCTTAACTTATCTGCAAAAACTCAACTGATCTGTCATGACATGAAATTATCTGCTCTGTTACAAAGCGAAAATCTGTCAGTCACGATTTCAGATTTTCTTTAAGGAATCCTTAATCTTTTTGTCGTTTTACCCATGAGAGCATTTCACTCTTGCGACGGAGCTCAAAAAAATGATAGCACCCGTGCATGAGCTGGGTGGTAGACTTTCTGTTTAGATGGCTCAGTCGCCCAAGCTCAAGCGGATCTGCTGATCTGGCTTCAGGAGCGAGTGTTGAAACGCAAGCGAAGCAAATGTGTGTGTCGGGAGGGGTCCCCAGGATGTGCACGTTAGACAGTTAGGTGTGAATCGCGGTGATTCCTTCTCTTTAAAGCCAGGCGCGGCATCGACCTGGCTTTTTTCTTTTGACGCCTGAGACGCTTCGTCACTAAACTTTTCTAAGAGGTGTCTCAAATGCAAAATGATTCGATTTTTCCTGTGTCGAGCGATTGGCTGAAACGCACTCACCTGACCTGGTCAAAGTACCAAGAAATGTATCAAGAATCTCTCAATGATCCGGAAGGCTTTTGGACGAAACAAGCCAAGCACCTCACCTGGCAAAAGCCCTTTACGAAAGTGAAAAACACCAGCTTCAAACACCCTGTTCATATTGAATGGTTCAGCGATGGCGCTCTCAATGTGTCAGTCAACTGCATCGACCGGCATCTGCCTCAGCACGCCCAAACTACGGCGATTATCTGGGAAGCAGACGATCCGAAAACTCCCTCGAGACATATCTCCTATCAAGAGCTACATGATCAGGTGGCGCGCCTCAGTAACGCGCTGAAAAAATTAGGTGTCAAAAAAGGTGACCGCGTCACGATCTATCTGCCGATGATTCCGGAAGCCGCCTTTGCGATGCTGGCGTGCGCACGAATTGGGGCCGTGCATTCGGTGATTTTTGCTGGCTTTTCATCTGAAGCCATTGTCGATCGCATTCAAGATGGGCAAAGTCATTTTGTCATCACGGCCGACGAAGGCCGGCGCGGCGGCAAAACCATCGCTTTAAAAGCCAATGTCGATGAGGCACTAAAAAAATGCCCTGAGGTCAAAAAAGTTTTGCTCGTGCAAAACACCAAAGGCCCAGTCGCATGGAATGCTTCGCGCGATGTTTGGTATCACGAAGCGGTTGCCAATGAACCGGCCGTTTGTGCGCCCGAAATCATGGGGGCCGAAGATCCGTTGTTCTTACTTTACACCTCGGGTTCGACAGCAAAGCCAAAAGGAGTTTTGCACACCACTGCGGGTTACCTGTTATTTGCCTCGCTCACCCATCACTATGTCTTTGATTATCACCCCGGTGAGATCTACTGGTGCACGGCGGACGTCGGCTGGGTCACGGGTCATAGTTATATTGTTTATGGACCACTGGCCAATCGCGCCACCACTTTGATGTTCGAAGGAGTCCCGAACTACCCGAGTGTCTCCCGATTTTGGGAAGTGATTGATAAGCATCAGGTCAATATATTCTATACGGCACCCACGGCACTTCGCGCATTGATGTGTGAGGGTGAAGAACCGGTCAAACGTACCTCGCGCAAGTCTCTCAGACTTTTAGGCTCCGTGGGAGAGCCGATTAATCCAGAGGCGTGGCTTTGGTATCACCGAGTCGTTGGTGAACATCGCTGCCCGATTGTCGATACGTGGTGGCAAACCGAGACTGGCGGAATTTTAATTTCGCCACTTCCGGGTGCTATTGCGCAAAAACCAGGTTCGGCCACATTGCCGTTTTTCGGAGTGGAGCCGCAAATCGTCGATGAACAAGGTAAAGTCCTAGAAGGTGCTTGCCAAGGAAACCTCTGTCTCTTGGGCTCTTGGCCAGGGCAAATGCGCACGGTGTATCGTGATCATGCGCGCTTTGAGCAAACTTATTTCTCAACATATCCGGGAAAATATTTTACCGGAGATGGCTGCCGCCGTGACGAAGACGGTTACTACTGGATCACGGGCCGAGTTGATGATGTGCTCAACGTCTCCGGCCATCGCCTTGGAACTGCCGAAATTGAAAGTGCACTGGTGGCGCATCCGAATGTGGCGGAGGCAGCCGTGGTGGGCTATCCCCATGATATCAAGGGTCAAGGGATTTATGTTTATGTCACCCTCAACGTCGGCGTCTCGCCGAGTGATGAACTTCGCAAAGAATTAATCCAGTGGGTGCGAAAAGAAATTTCGCCGATTGCAGCACCTGATCTTTTGCAGTGGGCACCGCAATTGCCGAAAACTCGTTCGGGTAAAATCATGCGCCGGGTGTTGCGTAAGATTGCTGAGAACACGCCGGAGCAAATGGGCGACATCTCAACATTGGCCGACCCATCCGTGGTGAAAGCTTTGGTGGAGAATCGGCTGAATAGATAACATTGAATAGCACTACCGCACCGTCTTACCACGCGGCTTCACCAAAATCTCTGAGCCAAACTTCTTCTTTAAAAGATCTTTGACCTTCTCAAGTTTGGCTTCCTTTTCTCGGGCTTCGGGTGAGGAAAACAAATCCAATTGCTCCACGCGGGCCGTTACGGGCTCAAGATTGCGCACGCTCATCCCTAAAAGCCGCAGTGAGGCACCATTGATTTTGTGCTCACGCAAAAGTCCCTGCGCGCATTCTGCCAATTCTCGCGAAAAATCAGTGGCGTCGGCTAACGTTTTGGCCCGAGTGAAAGTCGAAAAATCTCCATAGCGAATTTTAATCTGCACAGTTCTTGCCAGCAGCTCCTCAGAGCGCAAGGCCATAGCGATGTTCTCACTCATGCCGCGCAAAATTTCAGAAAGAGTTTCAATATCGCCAATATCATCTTCAAAGGTTTCTTCCTCGCCAATTGACTTTCTCTCACCCTCCTCACTAACGGCACGCTCATCGCTGCCGCGCGCGAGCTCCTGGAGTTCGAGAGCAAAAGAACCAAAATGATCTTTGAGCCACGGCTTGGTCTTAAGAGCGATGTCCTGACAGGTGCGAATTCCTTGAGCGTGAAGACGAGCGGCGGTTTTACTACCCACCCCAGGAATGGTTTCAATCGGCAGTGGCGCCAGAAATTTTTCCTCATGACCAGCGGCAATGACTAAAAGCCCGTCGGGCTTGGCATGGCTGGAGGCGACTTTAGCGAGCAATTTATTTGTTGCAATGCCGACGGTGGCGGTGAGACCAGTCGACTCCAAAACTATTTTTTTAGCAATGCGACCGCTGTCTTCACGAGAGACGTATAAACGCTCACAACCCGTTAAATCCAAATAAGCTTCATCAATTGAGACCTGCTCGATCACTGGAGAAAATTTTCTTAAACCCGCAAAGATTTTTTTGGAAGCCGAAGAGTAATCCGAAAAACTTGGCGGGACGACAATCAAATCGCGACAAAGCCGACGCGCTTGAACCATGGCTTGAGCGGAGCGCACGCCAAATTTTCTGGCTTCATAAGAAGCACTTGCCACAACGGCGCGCTTGCCGGTGCCACCAACGACCACAGGGCGGCCATTGAGGCGTGGATTTTTAAGTCGCTCCACCGCCACGAAAAAAGAATCCATATCTAAATGCATAATCCAGCGCATCCAGCCAGAATAGTGTGAGAAGCCATGAATATCGATGATTATTTTATGAACTGGCTTTTTTTTCAGCTTCTGCAAGGCTCGCACTCATGAGATTGCGCAAATCCAAGCGTGAATGCGCAAGCTCCAGGCCCGCATCTTCTAGACGAGTCAGAGCACCAATGATGACCCGATCGCCAATGGCGAATTGCTGAGAATAATCGTTGATGTAGTACACTAATTTCGCAACCAGCCAGGATTCTGTCGTATCCATGAATATCACGACTGGCTCATAGTCTTTTCGCACTCCGTTAACATCCAAAGCTGCGCGAATGAGCAATGTCTTAGCGGATGCTGCACCACTTTTCAGCGGCAGGCGAAAAACCTGGCTGCGTAAAATCGGCTTATTTTTTAGAGAAAAATTTGAAATCTGGGATTGGGCCATCACTCGGTTTGGTACAGTAATGAGCTCATCCGTCCAGCCGATGAGGACCGTTGCTCGCCAAGATACTTCATGCACTTGGCCCACCCATTTTTGTGAGGTCGCATAAATCTCAATCCAATCGCCAATAGAAAAAGGCTTATCGATTTGCAATGATATTCCAGCAAAGAGATTGCCGAGCGTATCCTGCAGCGCAAAACCCAAGATCACCGAAAAAATCGCCGAAGTCGCAAACAGCGGCGCCAGGCGCACGCCGAAGAGTTCGGTGATCAGAAATGTCACTAACACAAAAAACATCGCAACCGTCATCAAGTTGACCAGTAAGACCGGAACACCCACACGCATGTTTTTCTTAAATAAATATTCATAAAGAACAATTTGGCAGATCTTCACAATCGCGTTGGCCCAAATCACCAGAGAGAGCAAGCCAAAATAGGGAGTGAGGCGTGCGAAAAATTCAGAGCCATTGGCCTCATGCTCACAAAGTGAAAATAGTCCATAGAGAACCAACGCCATTAGCAAATTGGCGGTGAGATGCAAAAAATGACGTGTCAGATTGCGATGCCTTTCGGGAGACAGGCCACGCAAGAAAATCCGGTAAAACAAATACGAAACCAACGCCATGACGACAATGACGATGATCGGCTCAAGCTGTAAAAGATGCTGGACCTTATCTAACGCAATCCAGGCAGGACCACTTCTTGGATTCATGCGTTCTTATCGTCGCATTTCAAGACAGACATGAGCGAGGCCCTAAAAAAATTTGCCGCACCGACCATCGTCCATGTCGAGAGGTATCCATCGACAACACAAATACGAAACTGTTAGAATATTTCGAGGTCTAAGATGAACGCCACCGGTCCCGGTACCAAAGCTTACTTTACTCGCCATACAAATATGCCATCAACGATTTTGGGCACCACCGGTCTGTCGGTTTCAAGTGTGGGTTTTGGTGGCTACCGTATCTCAGAATTTGAACCTGAACACCGCGAAGCTCTGAAACAGGCTCTCCTCAGTGGCGTCAATCTCATTGATACCAGTACGAATTATTCTGACGGAAGCTCGGAGCGCTTAATCGGAGATGTCGTTGCTGGCCTCCTCACTGACGGCAGCCTCAAACGCGAAGAACTCGTCATGATCAGCAAAGTCGGCTACGTTCAAGGTGTCAATCTCCGTGAAGCCAAAGAACGCGCTCAGCAAGGCCACCCCTACCCGGATATGGTCGAGTATCATCCCGATTGCTGGCACAATATTTCTCCTGAGTTTTTACAAGATCAAATCAGCAAATCACTGTTACGACTCAAGCTTGATCGTTTGGATGTCTTGCTATTGCATAATCCGGAGTATTTTTTAAAATTAACGCACAATCGCGAGCGATACTACCAGCGCATCCAAAAGGCTTTTGAATACCTTGAAGCCGAAGTTACAAATAAACGAATTCAGTACTACGGAATTTCATCCAACACTTTCATCGAGCATGAGGCCGCAAGCGAATTCACGTCACTTGAGCGGGTTTGTGAAATCGCTAAAAATATGCGTAAAAATAATCACTTCGCGGTCGTACAGTTTCCGCTCAACCTATTTGAAGCCGGTGGCGTTTTAAATAAGAGCAATGCTAGGCTTTCGGCGTTGCAATATGCCCATAAGAACCAGCTCGGCGTCTTGATCAACCGACCCCTCAATGCCTTTTTTCGCAATCGCCTAGCCAGGCTTGCCTCATTTCCGGAACATGACGTCGTCGAGATCAAAGGGCAAATGCACATTTCACTTGGTCGCGCCATTGAGCTTGAAAACAAATTCTCCCAGCCAATCGCTACGGGCCTTAATTGGGCGCATATTTTACGCGACAAGATTGGTCATCTCGACGATGTTTTGCAGTGGCAAGATGCGCTTTATAGCCAGATTCTCCCGAGTCTTAGAAAAGGCATTGCAAGCATTGATTCGCAGCCGGCAACGACCGTTCAAGAATATCGTGAGCGCATGACCGAAGTTCTGCAATTGATCACTCAAGATCTCGAATCACTGCAGGCGCGAAAATCTCATATTCTGGCTGAGCAGCTCACTGCGGTTGCGCCCGATTTAAGCCATTCAAAAACGCTTTCGCAAAAAGCCCTTCAAGTGTATCGATCTCTCCCCGGAGTCAATACGATTTTAGTCGGCATGAGAAAACCGGATTATGTCCGAGATGCTCTGACCTTGTCAGAACCGCTGACTGAAAACGATGCGATGGCGGTTTTAAGAACGTTGCAAAAGTACCGCTGATTTTATACGAGCACTCCTAGGCCGCCTTGCGCCCCGAATTGATCTTATGAACAGTCGCTCGCATTTCGTCAGACAAATGCTCCCCTTCTTTCTTCCAAGAAGGCTTTGCATCTAAATAAATTTTAACAAGTTTAGGATCAAACTGCCGACCGGCAAAGACTTGCAATTCATTGAGTGCCACTTCAGGCGCTAAGCCCTTACGATAACTGCGATCAGCAGTCATAGCATCAAAAGTATCGGCAATCAAAATCATGCGCGCCGCCAGCGGAATTTCTTCACCCATGACTCCATGGGGATAGCCTTTGCCATCAAAGCGCTCATGATGATGTAAAATTCCGGGAATCAATTGCCTGTAAAATTCCATGTGCGTGAGCGGTGTGACAATTTGCACACTCATCGCTGGGTGAGATTTCATGACGGTGTATTCTTGATCAGTCAGTTTTTCAGGTTTTAAAAGAATCGCGTCGGGCACGCCAATCTTACCCACGTCGTGAAAGAGACCAGAAAACTCCACGACTTTCTGCTCAAATTCATTTAAGCCCGCAGCTCTGGCGAGCAGGCGCGCTTCACGGCCAACACGGATGCAATGAAAATAGGTCTCCGGGTCTTTCACGTGGACAGTCTGCATGATTGTACTTGCCACATCAAGTGACCAGCTCGGAATATCATCCCATGCCACGTTCAACCTCGTTTAATTAAAGATTCGTATAGTTCTGATCGGCGAAAATGCCGCTGGACTAAAGTTATTGGACTAAAGTTATCCTGTTTGCGCAAGTATTAAGGATTGATGAGTTCGTCTCAGCCTGAATCAGATGAACTAAATTATTTGCGATAAAATTCGCGATCAGCGTGCTCTAGCACAGACCTCGTCTCATTTTGAGACACCACCTGTGCCTGTTCAAGCTCTCGACATGCGACTATACCAATTTGGCCCAAGCAAAATAGCAGCATTGGAAAACCATCTGCGCACGACGCGCTGGCACACCAATTGAAATAAAGAAAGTTGCAAAGATTAAAAAGGGGAATTTTTATGAAACTCAATATTGGAATTTTTTTCGGATTATTGATGGCTGCGGTTTGTGTTACTTCAAATGCGAGAGCGATTGAAACCAGAGTTCTGCACCAGTCGGCAAAATCCACATTGGTCATTCAAGCTTCAAGCTCTGAAGAACCCAAGTGGGCGATAGAACCGACAGAAGATGTGCCCATGAACTTAAGCCTACCCGTCACTGTGGTCGGACCTCTGCGAAGTGTCGTAAATAGTCAGACCAAACAAATCACTTGTCAGCCCAGAGGGGATTCAAGTACGCGAAACTATGGTGGCGGTAATTTTCGAGTTACCGAAAGCGCAGAGGATCTAAAAGCAAATCAATGTGCCCTGATTTTTGATGACCGCTATCATCAGCAACGCGACCTTCTCGTTAATGATAATTCCTACACCCTTGATTTTTCCCAACACAAAGGCGGCGGCAGATTAATGTATATGGGCTCATTTGGATATTATGAGTGGAATGTCCACGATGCCAATGGCGCCTATGTCGGAGTGTACCGCTGCGAACACGATATGATTAATAATCACGCTAAAGGTTACATCAACGGCCAATTGCGAAACTGCTTTATTCTCCAGTAAAACTTAGCCCCCAGCTTTCTTCATGACCGCGACCCAAAAGCCGCGGTCATAGAGCTGAAACGCCTCATCCCACTCCCGATCGGTAATCACTTGCGAGAGTCGCTTCATTTTCGCATCAGGTGGTAGAACCGGATCCTGCAAGACCCGACGAAAACTCGGGTGTTCATCGAAATTTGGAGCCAGTTCAAACATCAAGGCGGTAAAACCGGCCAAATCTGAAATCGTATTCAGTGCGTATTTCCGAGCGCGGCTAATGCCATAAACAATGCGATGTTCAAGCATCGGTTTATGTAAGTGTTGCACGCACTTTGAATGGTAATTTCTGAGATGCCAATAAATCACTTTCACTAAGTCCCGATCGATGGCATCCGCACAAGCGGCGAGCTGCTGCTGACCGAGAGCTAAAAGACAGTCTTCCGGATCCGGAAGTTTTCTTAAAACCCGCTTATCAGGATTATGCGCCAAAACCACATCTAAGGTGTCGAGATTGGGTAAACCAAAGGCCTCACACGGACCAAAGAAAATCTGCCGATCACGGGCACTCCAAGTACTGAGCAAGACTTCAAGCACCGAAGCATCGTGAAAGCGCAAGAAGTACGGATTTTCGTCAGGCCCCTTGGCGATAACGAATTTTTGGAAATGCTCGGCCAGTGCTTTCAGCGGTTGCGAGCTCGCCACAAATACGCCCCAACGCTCGGTCGAGAGCGTATTCAAAAGCCAATTAAGGCCTTCTTCATTTAATTTAACCAAGACCGGCGGCTCATAAGTCACCTGATCCCAAGCAATCACATCAAAAAACAAAGGATCGGTGTCCCTCGTTTCAAGACTGACCGGAGCAACACCTTCAGGAAGTTCAAAAAATGGATCAATCAAGGCATACAGCTGCTCTTGCTGGACCCAACTAAGAAGACTCTTTTTCATCACTGTAAATGGGGCTCTTTGTAATTCGCTCATATGCTGACTTATCGGATGAAAGTCTAGAGTCCTGAACGACTCGACGATTGTCGGCGAAAATAAATTTTTTAATGGGATCATGCCCTGATGAGACATCTTTATCTTGAAACTTCAAACTGATCGAGATTAAATGAAGGCGAAGCTCCGGCTTCACCAGCAGGTTGAAATCAGGCAGAAAAATCAGGAAACCATGCCCAAAAACCGCCCCCGACAAATCGCCCCATTTCCGTATTTGCAATTGTGGCCTTTAGGCCTAAGCGTCATACTTCTTCTCGTTTTGACGCAAACCGTGCTCGCCGCATTGCCTGACAATGCAGCTGAGAAAGGCCCACTGCAAGCGGTCGAGAAGCCGCTTGAGAAGAAACTTGAAAAAGATTGCCTCGATCGTTTGCGAAAAATCCCATTTGCCGGAAAAACCTCCCATATTGAAGTGATCTGCCAACATGTCGAGCAACTACCCAGCTGTCAGAGTGTGCAGGGAGCAGCACTTTTTCATTTCGATAAAAAAGGCCATGGGGGCTTAAAGATTTTAACCTTCGCCCTCATACATGGTGATGAAGAAGCTGCGGCGAGCGTCGCCTTAGCCTGGATGAGCCGCCTCACGGCAATTGACTCGCGAAATACTTGGCGGGTGATTCCGGTTTTAAATCCCGATGGCTGGGCTTTGAAAACTCGCACGAATTCACATGGCATTGACTTAAATCGAAACTTTCCGACACGCGATTGGGCCGCCTTAGCCCAAAAAGATTGGGTCGCAAAAGAATCCAGCAATCCCAGGCGCTTTCCTGGAGACGCGGCCGCCAGTGAGCCTGAGACTCGCTGTGCGATGGCCCATGTCGAGGAATTTAAACCAGATTTGATTATATCCATTCACACGCCACTTGCCGTTTTGGATTTCGACGGACCGAAAATAAAAGCACCACCCGCAGCCCCCCTGCGCTGGGTTTCACTCGGTAATTTTCCTGGAAGCCTGGGCCGTTATGCATGGGTGGAGCGTAAACTTCCGGTTTTGACGGTGGAATTAAAAAAATCCTCTGATGCGCAACTCGGCTTTGATGAATTCGAGCGGCTTCAGGATCTGAGCGGGACTGCCGCCATTGAAGCAGAGCGGGCGTTGCAAAAGAAACGCACCAGCGGCGCAAAAAAGAAAGCGACTGCAGAAATCAGCCAAAATTTGTAGGCCTGAGTTTTTTTGCTGAAAAACATATCAGTAAAGACTCAAAGCTGCTGAGTCATTAGGCACGATTTCGACGCAGGCAGAACAGATTTTTCGGCCCCCTGTGCCACGCGCTAGCGCCAAAAAAAACAGCAGTAAATGTGCAATAATAAAGGATCTTATGCAACTAACGGATCGCAGCTTAGGCTTGATTTGACGTGCAAAAAAATTTCGCAAGACCAACCTTAAATCGAGTTTGACAGAAATTTGACATGCATACTACCGTCGAATCAGTGATTGGTTCGACTCTTATTGAGGGTCAAGAGTCGATTGGAAGAGATGCGCAAAACATCTGATTCAATTTCACCGGTCACTTGTAAGAACACCCCAAATTTCGATTCGGGTTGGTTTACATTTCTCCGCTGTGCGCATGTTCTCAGCACAAGTGAGAATGCAAAAAAGGCCGAAGTGTATTTAAAGAAGATTTGCAAAATATTTTTCGTCTGGAGCTGAAAAATATTTTTTGGGTCAAGCGCTGCGCTATCTCTTGCACGAGGCAACTCGGATCAAATAGCGTGGTTAGCCCCACTAGAAAATCGCCAGTGATGAGACAGCCGTGCCGGGAGGCCATATGGAAATGACCAATAAAGAGAATCTAAAAGAGAATCTAAAAGAGAATCCAAGAGAAAAACAATTTGATATCCAAAATGACATGCTCGACGCCTACGGCGCCACCGCCCATCCGGCCCACCAGATGCGGGTTAAAAAACGTGACGGCACTTTGCAACCCGTCAACGTTTCGAAAATCATCGAGCGCGTGACCCTTTGTGCACAAGGCCTCAATGAAGTCGACCCGTATCGGGTTGCAATTAAAGCGATCAGTGGTCTTTACGATGGTGCTTCAACCAAAGAACTCGATGACCTTTGCGTGCAAACGGCGTCTTTGCTCATCGGCGAAGAGCCGCAGTATTCGCTTTTAGCCGCTCGCCTACTTTCGACCTATATCGACGAAGAAGTCCGAGCCTTGGGTGTTCGCGGCTTTGCTGATGCAATTGAGTTCGGCTACAAAAGTGGCTTAATCGGTGAAACGACCTACGCCTTTGTGAAGGCCAATCACGCCAAACTTGAGAACGAAATTCAAACCATGCGCAATCACTACTTTGAGTATTTCGGCCTGCGCACGATCTATGACCGCTACCTTTTAAAAGACCCGGTGAGCCGCTCAGTTTTTGAAACTCCTCAGTACTTTTTCATGCGTGTTGCCAGCGGCCTAGCGCAAACGGCCGAAGAGGCCATTGAACTCTATGAATTGATGTCACGATTAGATTATATGCCGAGTACCCCGACTTTGTTCAATTCAGGTACGCATCGCCCGCAGATGTCTTCTTGCTACTTGCTTGATTCTCCGGAAGATGATCTCAGCAGCATTTACAAAAAATATACCGACGTTGCCCTTCTCTCAAAATTCGCTGGCGGAATTGGTCTGGCGTACCACCGCGTTCGCTCACGCGGCTCTTTGATCAAAGGGACCAATGGCCATTCCAATGGTATTGTGCCCTGGTTAAAAACTTTGGACTCATCGGTCGCAGCCGTGAATCAAGGTGGCAAACGCAAAGGTGCAGCTTGTGTCTACCTTGAGACCTGGCATGCGGACATCGAAGAATTTTTAGAACTTCGCGAAAATACCGGTGATGAAGCCAAACGCGCTCACAACCTTAATCTTGCCAACTGGGTGCCAGATATTTTCATGCGCCGGGTGGAAGAAGGTGGTCAGTGGTCGCTGTTTGACCCGAAAGATGTACCGCATTTCACCGATGCTTTTGGTGAGGAGTTCGAAAAAGCTTATCTCGAAGCTGAAGCCAAAGGCCTTGCGCTTCGCCAGCTCAAAGCCCGGGATTTGTACGCGCGCATGATGAAGAGTCTCGCGCAAACCGGCAATGGTTGGATGACCTTCAAAGATGCCAGCAACACTAAATGTAATCAGACCCTCACTCCTGGCAACGTCGTGCATTTGTCAAACTTGTGCACGGAGATTTTAGAGGTCACCAACAATCAAGAGACAGCGGTTTGCAATTTGGGATCGGTGAATCTGAGTAAGCATTTAACTGAAGGTAAATTTGACTTCGCAAAACTTGCGCGCACAGTGAAAACCGCGGTCAAATTCCTAGATCGCGTGATCGATATTAATTTTTATCCGATCGACCAGGCAGCAAAATCCAATGCCAAATGGCGTCCGGTCGGCCTGGGCGTCATGGGCCTGCAAGATGCACTCTTTAAAATGCGCCTGCCCTTTGACTCAATTGAAGCCAAGGAGCTCTCGCGAAAAATTCAGGAAGAAATTTACTTCCACGCACTAGAAACCAGCTGTGAACTGGCCGAACAAGCGGGGCCACACCCCAGCTTTAAAGAAACCCGCGCTTCACTAGGGCAATTGCAATTTGATCTTTGGGGCATCACGCCGCCAAATTCAAATCGCTGGGAGACTTTGCGCGCACGGATTGTCAAATCGGGCCTGCGCAATTCACTGCTGATTGCCATTGCGCCAACGGCAACCATTGCGTCGATTGTTGGGTCATATGAGTCCATTGAGCCAATGGTTTCAAACCTCTTTAAACGTGAAACTCTTTCGGGTGAATTTCTGCAGGTAAATCGCTACCTGGTACAAGAGCTGAAGAACTGCGGTCTGTGGAATGAGCAGGTGCGCAGTGAAATTAAAAAACACGAAGGCTCAATTCAAAGCGTGAAAGAGATTCCAGCGGATTTGAAACTGATTTTTCGAACAGCGTGGGAGCTACCGATGCGTGCCTTGATTGATCAAGCTGCGGATCGCGGAGCTTATATTGATCAAAGCCAGAGCCTCAATCTTTTTATCGAAAGTCCAACGATTGGAAAACTCTCGAGTATGTATATGTACGCTTGGAAAAAAGGTCTGAAAACGACTTATTACCTGCGCTCGCGCCCAGCTACACAGATTTCTAAAGTTGCTGTCAGCATGCCTGACGTGACCGAACAAATCGTCACAGAACAAATGGCGATTGCCTGCTCGCTTGAGAACCCAGAAGCTTGCGAGAGCTGCACGTAATTTTTTTAAAATTTAAGGGATGCCGCTTGCGGTGTCTTTCACGGAGGATGAATGATACTGAGCCCTGGTTTTGATCTGACTTTACGCCCGATGAAATATCCGGTGTTTTATGAGATGTACAAAAATGCCATCAAGAACACCTGGACGGTCGATGAGGTCGATTTCTCCAAAGACACGACGGATCTGCAAAAGCGCATGTCGCCGGCAGAAACGCATCTGATCAATCGCTTGGTCGCTTTTTTTGCGACCGGTGATTCCATCGTGGGCAATAATCTGGTTATTAATCTTTACAAGCACATCAATTCCCCTGAAGCACGGCTCTACCTATCACGCCAGCTCTATGAAGAAGCTTTGCATGTGCAGTTTTACCTGACGCTTTTGGATACCTATATTCCAGATCACGATGAGCGCAATAAGGCATTTGCGGCGATTGAGAATATTCCTAGCATTCGCAAAAAAGCGCAGTTCTGTTTTAAATGGATGGATTCAATCAATCATATCGAGCGGCTTGAAACCATTCATGACCGTCGTAAATTTTTAATGAACCTCATCTGTTTTGCGACCTGTGTTGAAGGCTTGTTTTTCTTCGGCGCTTTTGCCTATGTCTATTTCTTACGAAGCAAAGGAATGCTCGATGGCCTTGCCGGCGGCACCAACTGGGTCTTTCGTGATGAAAGCGGCCATATGAACTTTGCTTTCAAGGTCATTGAGACGGCGCGCGCTGAAGAGCCTGAACTGTTCAATGAAGGCATGCAGGACTTGGTCACTGCCATGCTGGAAGAAGCCGTTGAGTGTGAGATGGCTTTTGCGGAAGACATTCTTGAGTTTGGCATCGCAGGTCTTTCGACCCGTGATATGCGCCAATATCTCGAATTCATCGCCGATCAACGCCTACTGGCGCTCAGTATTAAGCCGCGCTTTAACGCTAAGAATCCATTTGGGTTCATGGAGCTTCAGGACGTGCAAGAGTTAACGAATTTCTTCGAACGACGCGTGTCGGCTTATCAGGTCGGCGTGACAGGTGCTGTCACTTTTGACGAGTCATTTTAGTCAATTATTACCCTCGACTCGAGTCAAATACGAATACGAATACGAATACGAATACGAATACGAATACGAATACGAATACGAGATGACGGAGCAAAAGGGCGCATGAAAAGGCGCCTTTTTTTATAGCACATTCAAGCATTGATGTGCCGTCAATACGGCACGCTGACTTGCGCGAAGGCAAATAAGTTCCAATAGCCATAAATATGGCTCAAATTGAGAAGAAATTTTACTCT
>JAYVXN010000195.1:0-6557 GCA_043785085.1 Bdellovibrionales bacterium
GAAGCGCTAGCAGGCGGCTAACGAGAGGCCGACCAACGAAGAGTCGTCGCAAAAGACCAAGAAAAAGTGTCAAGTTACTTATGACAGGGTGCTTAGAACGTGGAGCGCGTCGTCACATGTCAGTCAAACTAAAACAAAAGCTCAAAGAAACAGCTAATCACCAATGTGAATACGTGGATCAAAAAACCGGACGACGATGTACCAGCACACACGCAACCAGCACACACGCACTCGAGGTGGATCACGTCAAACCTCTGGAGTTTGGCGGCGGCAATGAACCCGAGAACCTGCGAATACTCTGCCGCAATCACAACCGGTTCAGAGCCTGGGAAATTAAATAAACCTCGCCCGCTCCTGTGCGGTCGGCACACGGCAGGTCTCACGCCGCCCAAACCAACGGTAGCGGTTGCGCGCAAAAGTGCGATAGAGAGAGTCGGTCAAGCTCCGCGGAAAAATCGCGAGCCAACTCAAGTTTGGCCAGGGCCAAGGTAAGTATCGTAAAATCCGAAAAACCGCGCTCGAATGCAAGTACACTTTGTCGTCGTCAATCAAGACAACGGAATCTACCGCTGGAACCTGATGTTCCGCCAAAAACCGCTCGGCCGTCGCAGATTGCAATGATGAAAAATAGAAGCGTTGCTCTCGATCGTGGCGCAGCAAAAAATCGACAAACCAATTGCAGGTATTGCAGTGACCGTCAAACAGGACCAGAGTTTTTCCTTCAGACGCCATAACCTATAAATCCACTTGCGTGCTCGTCAGAACTTCTTCGATCGTGGTAATGCCCTGAAGAACCTTTTGAATGCCGTGATCGCGAAAGGTCTTCATGCCTTCATTGATCGCTTGCTTTTTGATGGTTGCGCCGTCTTTGCGCTGCATAATCAGTTGGCGAATATCTTCATTTACCATGAGCAGTTCCTGAATAATGGTGCGGCCCATATAGCCCTTCATATTGCAATTCTCGCAACCGATGTTTTTATAAATACGACCAGCAGCGACCTGTTCTCTTGTTAAGCCGAGACTGGAAAGTTCAAGGGCTGTCGGGATGTGCGGCACTTTACAGTGCGGGCAAAGAACGCGCACGAGACGTTGGGCAATCACGCCAAGTAGGGACGTCGCAATCAGAAAAGGTTCACAACCCATATCAATCAATCGTGGAAACACACCCGAGGAGTCATTGGTGTGAATGGTCGAGAGCACCAAGTGACCGGTGAGTGAGGAGTTAATAGCAATCTCAGCGGTCTCTAAATCCCGAATTTCGCCAATCATGATAATATCCGGGTCTTGGCGCAGAATTGATTTCAAACCATTGGCGAAGGTCAAACCGATCTTGGCGTTCACTTGAATCTGGCCGACTCCGTGAACCCGCTGTTCAATAGGATCTTCCACCGTCAAAATATTGCGATCGACACTATTGATTTTACTGAGGCAAGCATACAGAGTCGTGGATTTACCAGAGCCGGTCGGGCCGGTGACAAGCACAATTCCGTAGGTGCGTAAAAGTAAATCCTCTTCGAGAATCTTCAAGCTCTCTTGTGAAAATCCAAGTTGCTCGGGAGCGAGAATCACGTTTGATCGGTCTTGCAAACGCATCACGAGACGTTCACCGTAAGCGGTCGGGACGGAACTTAAACGCACGTCAATATCTTTGCCACCGATTTTTAGCGGAATGCGCCCGTCTTGCGGCAGTCGTTTTTCTGCGATATTGAGGTTGCCCATCACTTTAATACGAGAGGTGATGGCATTTTGCAGCTTTTTGGGCGGCTTGAAAATATCAAATAAAATACCGTCAATGCGAAAGCGCACGACCATGTCTTTTTCATACGGTTCAACGTGAATATCCGAGGCTTTTTCTTTGACTGCGCGAAACAGCAGCGTGTTGACCAGTTTGATCACGGGCGCATCGTCTTCGCCTGATTCTAAAAGATCAATGATCGGCTCATCCAGGTCATAGTCCTCTTCTTCGATGCCATCCAGCCCCTGAAGTGCGGCCGTCCCTTTCTCATAGACCTTATTGATCGCATCGAGAAGCCGTGACTTGGTCGTCACCAATGGGATTGTGCGTTTTTTAAAGAGTACGCGCAGGTCATCCATGATGTGGACATTAAGGGGATTCGTGGTGAGAATCGTGACCGAATTTTGGTCTTCTTTAAAGGGCAAAACTTCATGTTTCTTAGAAAAGTTAATGGGAATATCCCGGATTAGGTCGATCAAAATATCATTGACCGGAATATCCTTAATGAAATTTAAACCCATCTTGCGGCAGAGTTCGGCCACGATTTCATCCGGCGTTGAACCTTCTTTTTTATTAAGGATATCACGAAGTGTATTTTCATGATCGATCGACATCGCTAAAAGCGAAGTGATCTGAACTTCGGAAAGACCTGTGTTTTTTAATAAAATATTCTCAAGAGGTGCTGCTGCCATGGTTTGACTCTATTGTTTCTTGCGTGCTTGATCAACTGAATCATCGCCGTCGGACTTCGCCGCGCGCGGTAACTGATCCACGCGCTTGCCATAGGGATCTTTGCCATCGAAATTGCTCTTAATCCAATCTATGCGCTCATTCGCTTTTCTATTCAAGAGATTGTGTCCGTCGTCGATATTGCGCAGGATCTTGGGTGTTAAGAAAACGATCAAATTGACTTTTGATTTATTGACCGTACTTGATTTGAACAGCCAGCCTAATACTGGAATATCACCAAGAATCGGGATTTTGGTTTCATCATTCAGATCCTGATCCTTCATTAAACCGCCTAACACCGCCGTATCGCGGTCGTGAACCACGATATTGGTGTCAATTGCGCGATCGGAAATAACAGTGGAGGATTCAGCGAGCTTGGCGCCAATGACATCTGACTTGGTCGGCTGCTTCACACTTTGTTTGACTTTCATGCGGATCACATCAGAATCAGGACGAATAAACGGCGTGATTTCCAGTTTGATTGAAGCCTTCTCAAATCTGGTCGTGGTATTCGTCACGCCGTTGGCGGTTGAAGAATCTTGAGCGATTGGGATGGTATCGCCTACCTCAATTGTGGCGGCTTCATTATCAAGGGCTAAAATCTGCGGCGTCGAGAGAACATTCGATTCCGTATTGGTCTGCAAAAAATTGACAAAAGCCAGAATCGAAGGAATCACGACTGGTTGGCCCGCGATCTGAAAAGTGAGTGAGCCACCCGTGCCAAAGCCTAGAATAGCCCCCTGATCTTGTGTGGGATCGATAATGTTGGCCAGCGTTCCTTTTTTCGAGAAACCGGCACGCCCCTTGCCGTTTGAACCGGGATCCAGATAGTAATAAGCTGGGTTCCACACACGTGATTTCGTGCTAGTCATTTCCATGATAATCGCTTCAACATAGACCTGATTGCGCGGGATATCGATTTTTGAGAGAAGATTTAAGACCACTTCGTAATCTTGTTTGCTGGCAGTGATCACTAAACTATTGGTATTTTCATCGGCCGTGATCTTCACATCACCGCCAAAGACCGTGGTGCGTTCGCTGGGTGGGCGAAAGCCTCCCGGGACGCCGGGAAAGCCACCGGGGCTGGAACCGCCGGCACCAGGAGTGGTGGCTTGTGCGACTCCTGACATGGTGGTGGCGATTTTTTTGGCTTCGCCATATTTCACGTAGTAAACAAAAACACCGCCGCCTTCGTTTGGATCCAATTTGTAATCAAGTTTTTTAACGAGGCTTTTAATTTTTTCGACGCCGGCTTGGTTGCCGACCACGATAATGGCGTTGGTGCGATCATCCGGTGCGACCAGTGAAAGTTCTTCGTGTCCACTTCCGTTGGGGTTGGCGCCACCGCGAAAGCGTGGCACTCCAACGCCGAATCCGGGGGGTTGCGAGCCTTTGACTTCTTTGTTAATGATTTGATTTAAAAGGTCGGCGAGATCCTTGGCTTTGGCATACTTGATTGGAATCAATTCCAACTGCTCATCAAAGCCAGGGCGATCGAGTTCTTGCACGATTTTCATAATGCGTTCGATATTGGCGCCGTAGTCCGAAATAATCAGCGAGTTCGTCGGCTCATAGGGCATCATATCGCCATCTTTGGACGGCAAATTGCGCATGCGTTTATTGATTTCTTCAGCACTGGTGTGTTTGAGATGAATGATTCGCGTGATCATGATATCGCTGGTCGGGTAGTAAGAGCCTGAGTAAGTTTCGATACTGTCACGCTGAGCATTGTGCGCCGTTTTTACTTTCAGAAACTTTCCACTCGGAACGACGGTGAAGCCGTTGATGGCGAGTGCCGATAAAAAAGCTTTGTAAGCTTCGGCCACTGAAATCTGGGTCGGAGCAATGATTGTAATTTTGCCATGCACGCCAGGATCGACGATAAAGTTTTTGCCGGTTAGAGTACTTATCGCCTTGATGACATCGGTGATTTCGGCATTGGGATAATCAAAACTCTCAATTAAGTCCGGATAGTTTTCATCAGTGATATCTTCGATATCGGCTGTCGATACCGGTGGTTTCGGTATGGCTTTTTCAACTGGAGCCTTCGTTGTGGCTTTGGCCGTTTTTCCGGGCTTTTGCGGGCGCGCGGCGGTTCGTCCGCTGCCTCCGCTACTACGAGGGCTTGCGCTTTCAGTCCCCGCATCAGGTGGAAATCCTGCGCCAGCATCGGGTTGAGTTGCGCCGGGAGTGGTGGGCGGGACTTGGCCGCCTGGAGCTGTCGCGTTGTTTTGTGCATTTGGTTGAAAGGTTCCAGGTGGAGTCGCATCTTCGTCATCTTCATCAAAAAGACGATCGAGCTCTTCATTTTGGGCCACACCGCGCTTTGCTATCTTGGTTGGCTTGCCGGCAGCAAAAGCTTTTGGCAGGGCTAGCGATTGCAGCGCAAAGGCCACCAGAGTGAGAAAGAGCATTGGCTTCATTGAGTCCACCTTCCTGTGCAGAAATCCATTCAGCGCGAGTTACTGGGTGATGTTGAAATTAAAGTCGTCGTCTTTACCATTTCGTTCAAGACCCAAGCGAATGTTATTTGAGGATTTCAAAGCATTATATAGTTCCATGGCTTTTTGCGGAGAATCGACTTTTTCGCCGTTCACCGACTTGATCACGTCGCCTTGCTTGAGACCCAAGCGCTCGTAAATGCTTCCAGGTTGAATGTCCATGATGCGAAATCCATTGGCTTGCCCATCCGGGCCGGTGTTGGGAATGGCTCTTGCCTGCTGTAAAATAGAAGGGAGGTCACCGGTGAGGCGGTTGACGTCATCTCGCTTAAGACTAAAGTCTTTATCACCAAGTACGGTAACCTCACCGACTTGCTTGACGGGTGCCGCACCAAAATTGAGTTTCACATCATCTTTGATCTCAATGAACTCAAGCTTCTGAGTGTTGTTGTTACGAAGAATGACTTTATTGCGCTCCACTTTCGTGATCTTTGCCAGGCCCTCAATATCATCTCCAGTGCGGTACGCCCTCTGATCATTTTTGTTTTTCAAATTGATGGTTGCGACCGAGCGCTCTGGATCGACGTGCACGATCGTGCCCGTCAAGGCAATCGGTAGTTGCGAGGGCACGGGAGGAGCATCCTGTCGAGTTGGATCCGTGCCTTCCCCGGCGCCCAGTATGGGTGGAATTTTTCCGTCGGCATTGAAAATATTGTGGGCGAGTATTCCGCCATATGAACCTTTATCAGGAGCAGGCCTCGGCGGAGGAGGACGGCGAATCACGCCCGGAACGGGTTGCGGCAAAAGACTTTCGCGATAACTCAAGATCGCCAAATCCGCCACCATATAGCCGATCATGGCGGTCAGGAGGTAAATATAAACAGAGTCGAGTCGTGGCCCCAGCTTCATGCATGTGTCCGCTTCATTGCCGTTGTTAGCTCAATCAACATGTTTTCTAACTCAAGGTGAACTTAAAAAAAGTGTCACTGTCGTTGCGTAAAAATATGATTTCACTGCACTCCAAGTGTATCAGATGTGAAGATCGCATCGACAGAAAATTCTTTTGATCAAGGCGATAAGGCTGGCTCGAGGGCTGTGACAGATTCTTTGTTTAATTGCTTCGCACGGCTTTCGTCGTGCCGGAATTTAAGAGTTTCAAAGTTGACGAGACCTCTGTCACGATTCAGGGGCCGACCTGTCGCCTAAAAATTAAAAAGCTAGGCTTCGGTCGGCGAACTTGGCGACAGCATTGACAAGTTTTGCGACTTCGATTGGCTTGGTGAGATATTCGTTGCAGCCCACAGCAAGGGTCTTAGCCCGTTCTTCTGTCATCGCATGGGCGGTGAGCGCGATGATAGGCTTTCGAAAACCTTTTTGGCGCAATTCAGCGGTGGCTTGCAGGCCATCGAGAACCGGCATCTGAATATCCATCAATATCAAATCGAATTCTTGTTTGAGCGCGAGATCAACGCCTTCACGGCCATTGTTTGCAAATTCAATGGCGGCGCCTTTGCGAGACAAAATATTTTTAATGAGAAGGCGGTTATCAGGTGAATCTTCAACAAGTAAAATCCTCACTCCTGACAAAAGGCTGCGGTCTTTACCGTCTTTTTTTTCCAATTCAGGGGCGCCATTACCCTGGGTCTCATCTT
>JAYVXN010000196.1:0-1929 GCA_043785085.1 Bdellovibrionales bacterium
TCAGAGTGAAAATTATCGTACAAAATATGAATGGCAAATCTTGCATTGTACGACCAGCAAAATCTCTTTGGCAGTGATGTCACTCTGGCGCATCTCTTGGGCCCTGATGATCTTTGTTACGTGATTCAGAAAGAGATCAGTCCCCTGATCAAGGACAGTGACTTTGAATCGATGTACAAAGAGGGCGGGCGCCCTCCGATCTCGCCTCGGCTACTGGTGCTCGTTTTATTGATGCAGTTTTTAGAGGGTCTTTCGGATCGCGCCGCAGCTCGCAACCTGAAGTTCCGTTTGGACTGGAAGATTGCTTTTGGTTTGGCTGTGGATTTTGCCAGCATTCATCCCTCAACTCTGACTTATTTCCGCGACCGATTGCTCACTCATGAAAAGGCCTCTTTGGCCTTTGACCGCGTCTTAGAGCATCTTAAAGTTGTGGGCCTTGTGAAAGCCTCTGGAAAACAAAGAATTGATTCCACGCACGTCATTGGTGCTGTCAGGGAGCTCACTCGTATTGAACTCTTGCATGAAACTTTGCGCCTGTTTTGTATGGACGCGGGGGCTTTTCGATTCGTTATGGATGATTCAATTGCGGGCCTTTATCAGCATTATACAGATCCTGTTTCCGCTTTTCGCAAGTCAGCTGAAGAAAAAAAAGAAACCATCAAACAAGCCGGTGTCGCCATGCAGACGTTTATCGTCTGGACCGAGTCCTCGCCCTTACTTCAGCCCTTAGCGAGTGAGCCAAGCTTTGCCACCGTTAAAACTGTTTTCGCTCAGAACTTTACTTTCACTTCACCTGATCAGCCACCCGAACTTATTGCGATTGCCACGGGTAAAGACCACATCTGTAATCCGCATGACCCAGAAGCCGAGTACGCCAATAAAGGCAAAAAGGGCTGGCTTGGGTATAAGGTGCAAGTGGCTGAAACAGTCACTGAGGGCGAAACAAATTTTATCACCCATATTGAGCTTGAATCCGCCACGAGCTTTGATGGCGACTGCGTGCAAAGTGTAGTGACGGATTTACAGACTCTCGGCATTGCCCCACTCGAACTCTACGGCGACACACATTACAACACCACGGCGAACATTGAGGCCCTGGGAAATGAGGGAATTGATCTTAAAGGTGAGGTCCCACTTGCAACAAAAGAGAAATCCGAAAAAGATCAGGGCTTTATTATCAACCTTGAAGAGCAAAAAGCGATTTGCCCCGAAGGGGTTGAATCCAAAGATTTCAAACTCGATATAACGGACAAAGTGCGGGCCAGTTTTCCCTCTGTGCTCTGCTCCATCTGCCTACGCCGAGAAGTTTGTAAGCCAAACCCACGTGGAAAAATCTATGAGCAGAGGCTTGAAAATAAGACGCTGGCCGAGAGACGCGAGAAAATGAAGGATCCGGATTACAAAAAAGATCTCCACCATCGAAATGGAATTGAGGGGACCCTCTCAGGCCTTGTCAGAGGGCAAAAGATGCGAAGGTCCAGATACCGGGGCAAAGGCAAAAATCAACTGCAAACAAAGATGACCGGAGCTGCTGCTAACATTCAGCGGCTTTCGCTATTGCGGCAACGTCAGAATTACGAGCAAATGAAAGTTGCTGCGTAGACTAATGGCGAAATGACTGCGACTTAAAGACAAAAAATCACAGAACAAATCAAGACGACATGAAATCAAATTGCATCGAGCAACTTATTTTTTTAAAAAACCATTTTTTAGGGTCTTTAAACGCAGTCTTTTTCAGCAGAATCTATATATACGGAAAAAATGAGACGAATAAAATCGAATTTGACCCCCCTCGCTCTCGCGCTATAGATTTAAGGCACACACTGATTATAAGGCCAAGGAGCTTCAAATGAGCTACAGATTTTTATTGGTGATCCTCTTTCCGTTTTTTTCGTTTTCGGCACAAGCGGCTGACTACAGTTGCCACTT
>JAYVXN010000197.1:0-6535 GCA_043785085.1 Bdellovibrionales bacterium
CTTGTAAAACGCTATCCGGATGGCGAAGTTTTGGCTGAGCACAACGGCATTCATCACTATACCTACGGTCAAAGAAAAGGCTTAGGCATCGAGTCGCAAACCTCGAGTGCCGAGCCAATGTACGTCGTCAAAATTGATAGCAAAACCAATACCGTTTGGATTGGTGAGGAAAAACATCTCTTCAGCCAGAAAATGCGCGTCGTACAAACGCATTGGCTTGATGAAATCGATGACGGCGAACGCTTGCGCGTGAAGATCCGTTATGCCCATAAAGGCTCCTGGGCCCGGATTCGAAAAAGTGGCCTTGAAGCAGAAATCGAGTTTGAAGAACCAGTGCGCTCCGTGACACCCGGACAAGCCGCAGTCATTTACCGAGAAAATCAACTCGTCGGCGGGGGATGGATCATCTAATGTCCTACGAATTTCAGATTCACACCTTCGGCTGTAAAGTAAATACTTATGACACAGGTCTTTTACAAAAACGCCTTGAGAAAGCGGCGCAGGCGCCCGCTCAAGGGGTGCAAAAACCATTGGTGCATATTCTCAATACCTGTGCTGTAACAGCGGAAGCCACGAAAGAAGCCGTCAAACTTGTGCGCCGGCTGAAAGCGCACAGTCCACTTTCAACGGTGGTAGTGACGGGCTGCTCCGCGCAAGTCGATGGCAAAGAATTTGATGAACTCCCAGGCGTTGATCTCGTCGTGGCCAATTCTCACAAAGGGCAACTTGAGAGTATCTTGGATCGATTTTTCAAAGGGACGCTCGAAAGCAAGGTCTACCGCTCCAATATTTTTCGCAAAGATGATTTAGAAGCCGGCGGTGGTCTTGAGAATGACCACACCCGAACGTTTTTAAAGATTCAAGACGGCTGTAATAGCTTTTGCACTTATTGCGTGATTCCGTTTGCACGCGGTAAAAGCCGCAGTATTCCCGTTGCAGAGATCGTTTCGCGTATTTCGACTTTGCAAAAACAAGGTGTGAGTGAAGTGGTGCTGACCGGTGTGCATATCGGTGACTATGAAGATCAGAATTGGGATTTGAGCGGATTGGTGGCTGCGGTGCTCGAGAAGACCACTCTCCCAAGGTTGAGACTTTCAAGCCTTGAGCCGGTCGAATTGACTCCCGCACTTTTAGAGCTTTATAAAAATGACCGACTTTGTCCGCATTTTCATATGAGTATTCAAAGTGCCAATACCCAGACTCTTACGATGATGAAGCGTCATTATAATTCGGAGCATGTTGAGCAGGCGCTCATGGCGATTAAATCTCAATTGCCACAGGCATTTGTTGGCATGGACGTGATTGCGGGATTTCCCGGTGAAACGGAAGATGAGTTTCACGATACCTACCAGCGTCTGGAGCGTCTGCCTTGGACGAGATTACACGTATTTCCGTATAGCGAGAGACCTGGAACGAAAGCCTCCCTCATGGAGCAATTACCAGTTCTGGTGCGAAAGCAAAGGGCGGCGCGCTTACGTGAATTGAGCCTGAGTCGCTACATGAGCATGGCTCAAAAACAGATTGGCACGTTCAAAAGGGTGATGCTTTTAAAAAATCCCGCGCGAGGCGCCCAAGGCTTGAGCCGAGATTATTGGCCGGTGCGATTTCAGCCGCCGCCGCAAATGGCGGCGGGAACGGAAGCTTGGGTCAGAATTCAGAGCTATGATCACTCGCACGCGAGCCGCATGGATGGCATTTTATCTGGCGAAGTGGTGGGGGACAGATAAGGTGGAGCGCTTTCACTATGTATTTAAAAATCTCAAGCTCTTGGAACAAGCTCTCACGCACAAAAGCTATCGCAATGAGAATACGACGGCAGTGGTAGCTATCTGTGACAATGAACGTTTAGAGTTTTTAGGCGATGCGGTTTTGGATCTGGCCTTGAGTGAAATTCTCATGCGGCGCTTTCCGGGAGATCAAGAAGGTGGCCTATCGAAAAAACGTGCCAGCCTCGTGAATGAGGAAACGCTGGCGAAACTGGCGCTTGAAGTTGCGCTCACCGATGTGATTCGCCTGGGTAAGGGTGAGCGGCAAAGTGGTGGCGAGCAAAAGCCGCGTATTTTGGCTTCAACTTTTGAAGCAGTAATTGGCGCAATTTTTTTAGACGGCGGCTTTAATAATGCTCTGGAAGTGGTCGAGAAGATTTTTGACCCGCACCTGACGGGGCTTGAGGGTAAAATCGATTTTCAGCAGGATTTTAAAACGCGTTTGCAAGAAAAAGTACAAGAGAAATACCGGGCGATTCCACTGTATCAAGTCGAAAACGAAGTCGGCCCGGATCATGATAAACAGTTTGAAGTGAGTGTGCGCCTAGACGGACGGGTGCTCGCCAGTGGCCAAGGTCGGAGTAAAAAATCAGCGGAACAGGATGCCGCACGTAAAGCATTGGAGCAGTTTAAATGAAAGCAGGATTTGTCGCTATCGTCGGAGTTCCGAACGCTGGCAAAAGTACTCTTATGAACCTGTTGATTGGCGAAAAGGTTTCAATTGTCACGCCAAAGGCGCAAACCACGCGCCAACGCATCACCGGCATCTTGAACGCTCAGGGCGCGCAAATGGTTTTTGTTGATGCGCCTGGCCTCATTCAGGCCAAAGCGGGCTTAAATAAGTTTCTCGCCGAAGAAGCGCATGACGTGATTAGCAAAGCGGATGCGGTGATTGCGCTCCTGCCCGCTGATTCAAGCCCGGAATCAGCAAAAAAAGTGCTGCAATCGGTTCGCTCCGGTACGAAAAAATGGATCGTTCTAATCACCAAAGCTGATTTGCTCAAAGGCACGCAGACACCACTGTTTTTTAAGGATTTGATGGAAGAGCAGATTCCATTTGTCAGCATCTCAGCGCTGACTCGTCCGGATGAAGCCCGAGAAGAGATTTTACGGCGCGTGATTGATTTGCTCCCTGAAACAAAAGCGCCGCTCTTTGATGAAGAGCTTTATACCACGCAGACCGTGCGCCAGATGACGGCAGAAATCATTCGTGAGCGTTGTTTTGAGAATTTGCATCAGGAGATTCCCTATTCCTTGGCGATCTTGATTCGCGAATTTAAAGAAGATCTGCCGATTCTTAAAATTTCAGCTGAGATTCTCGTTGAAAAAGATGGCCACAAGGGAATTGTGATCGGTGCCAAAGGTGCCACCCTAAAGAAAATCGGTTCTGAAGCCCGACAAAAACTTGAATTATTATTAGAGCGGCAAGTCTTTCTCGAGCTGCATGTGACGGTCAAAAAGGACTGGAGCGAGAATAAGCAGCTGATGAAGGAGCTTGGTTATGTCCTCAGAAATTAAAAATAGCGCGGTGACTCCTTTAGGAACCCCGAAAACGCCCGCAAATACGCAAATTCACGAAGCCTTTGGTCGCTCACGCCTCATCTCCCGTGTGGCGATCATCGGTCGGCCCAACGTGGGTAAATCCACCCTCTTTAACTATTTGACGGATTCGCGTAAAGCTGTGGTGAAAAACCAGCCGGGCGTGACTCGTGATATTTTAATTGAACCTGGTGAAATCTGGGGTCATAAATTTGATGTTATCGACACCGGTGGTTTAACTGAAGCCGCTGACACGTTTTCGCAATTGATTCGCGAGCAGGTGATTGATTTTTTGAAATCCATTGACCTGCTTTTGGTTGTCATGGATGGCCGAGTTGGCTTGTGCCCCGAAGATCGTGATATTTTTCGCATTGCCAGCGAAACCGGAAAGCCCTTTTTGATCATCGTCAATAAGGTCGATAAGATTCATGAAATGGATCTATTGGCATCGGAGTTTTTCGAATTCGGTCACGACGTCGTTTCGACAAGCTTTGAACAACGCGCCGGCATGGATCAAGTGCTAGAGTGGATCGTTAAGCATGTCAAAGAAACTGAAAATACCGTGCGCGAAGGTCTCACGCTCTCGATGGTTGGCAAGCCCAATGTCGGAAAGAGTTCTTTGTGCAATCGCCTCTTAGGTGAAAAACGTCTGCTCGTTTCAGAAATTGCTGGCACCACAGTCGATGCGGTCGACACGGAATTAATTTACAAAGACCGCAAGTTTGTCTTAGTGGATACGGCAGGTCTTCGCCGCAGCTCAAAGCGCGAAGAAGACATCGAAGTGATTGCCTCTTTTAAAACCCGAGACGCCATTCATCGCGCAGATATTGTGCTTTTTCTGGTCGATGCGGTCGAAGGACCGTCGGAACAAGATGCCAAGATTCTCCAACAGATTTTGCAGGAGCATAAGGCGGTCATTCTGGTCGCGAATAAAATCGATGTCGGCCAAGAGGTTCATCCGGAGTTCCGCAAATGGTTTCGCGGCCGAGTGGATCAAGAATTTCATTTTTTTACGGATATTCCCATCGTGTATGTGAGTGCTTTGACGGGCTATGGCCTGCGTGATTTATTTGAAATGATTTCGGTGATGGAAGAAAAACTCTCAATCGATATTTCAACTTCTGAACTCAACGATTTCTTCTTTGATGTCATTCGCCAGGCACCAGCTCCGGTTTGGGGTATTAACAACGTGAAGTTTTATTACCTCACCCAGACCAGACAGCGGCCGCCAGCGTTTATTGCTTTTGCTAATCATCCGGATGGGGTCACTCCTGCGTATCGGCGCTTTCTCGCTAAGCGCATTCAGGAGCGGTGGAACTTGCAAGGGATTCCGATTCGCATCTTCTGTATGAAAAGCCGCTCGAAGGAATAATTTGCGTGGCACAGAAAAAGCGCGGTCTTTGGGGCACCCGATTTGGATTTTATCTCGCGGCAATCGGCTCTGCGTTTGGCTTGGGCAATTTGTGGCGTTTTCCTTTTGTCGTGGTGGATAATGGCGGCGGCGCTTTTGTTCTTCTTTATATTTTATTAGCGTTGATGGTGGGCATGCCGCTTTTACTGGCTGAGTTGATGTTGGGCAAAATCACCAGGCGCAGCGGCCTTGCGGCCATTGTTCGCCTGGTGAAAGATAAAGATCTCTCGCTTCATCCAATTGCTCCGGAGAAAAATCCCAGGCGTACGCTGTTTTACTGGGCGGGGCCCCTTTCGGTTTTTACCTGTCTGCTGGTTCTTTCGTATTACGCCGTCATTAGCGGTTGGGTCTTGCACTTTCTCATGCAGTTTATTTTCGAGCAGGTGCAAGATGGCCGCTTTGATGCGGAACGCACGATGATGGTTCTGCGTGGCAATGGGCTTTTGCAAATCGCGCTCACCAGTGTGCATCTCTTGGTCTCAATTATTGTCGTGGTTAAGGGAGTGCAGGAAGGGATTGAGAAGTGGGTCGGCAATATGATGCCGGTCTTTGTTCTGCTTTTGGTCGTCCTCGTCACAAAATCTTTAAGTCTATCAACGGCCACCAGCGCGATGCGCTTTTTGTTTTACCCCGATTTTTCTAAGCTCACCTTAGGATCAGGCATTCAGGCGCTGGGGCATGTGTTTTTTACTCTCAGCGTTGGCCTCGGCACCATGATCACCTTTGGCAGTTATTTGAATGAACACACGCATATTCCGTCAGCTGGCTTTCGCATCACCACGATGGATACGGTGATTTCGCTCTTTGCTGGGCTGTTGATTTTTCCCATCGTGCTCGGTTCAACTTTTCATGTCGCTGGACCAGAACTATTGTTTCAAACGATTCCGAAACTCTTACTGAATATGGAAGGTGGCGTTTTTTTCGGTGTCGCATTTTTTCTTTGTCTGTATCTGGCCTCACTTGGCGCCAGCATTGGTCTTCTCGAATCGATTGTCGCCAATTGCATGGATTTCACCTCGCTTGATCGCACGCGCGCGTCCTGGATTTCAGGGCTTGCAGCCTTAGGAATCGGGATTTTACCGGCCCTATCAGCTTCGGTTTTTCGTAACATAAAATTTCAAGGGAGAAGCTTGCTTGAAACTATGGACGGGGTTTTGATTAACGGCCTTTTGCCTTTGGCGGCTTTGTTTTTGGTGATCGTGATTTCACGACGACTGCGTGGGGATTTGATTCGCAAGGAGTTTGTGAATGATGAATCGATTGCGACGGAAAAGCTCTTCAGTCACTGGACGTTTGCGATCACCTGGCTGGTGCCCTTGATTATCACCGGGGCCCTGCTACTCGGGATTTTTTCTTTAGTTCGGGGTTAGCGCCAAAGTGCGCGGACGGTCGCCATGGTAATCGGAAGTATAGATATTTCCCAACACTGACCTTCATGATCAGCTTTCCGCTCTTAGTGACTGTGACCTGACGTCGATTGTCGTCGGCATTAACGACTCAGTCACCGTGGCGCCTGCGTCCTCGGGATTCGGCGACGAGTTCGCGAGTGTAGCAGCCACCAGTTTCAAATTTGGATCACTACATTCCAAACTTCCTTGAGCCGCTTCGGACTCCATGTTCTTCTAAAAGAGGAGAAACAATGTCACGCTCGAAAATCATACTGATCCCCAATGTTGCATAAACTTTCGGTCGGAACCGCTGACGCTTGCTCCAGAAGCCCGAATCTGACGACTTGCTCAGAAAATCTGGACTCAACGTACGGTGTAAGGAACCGTCTAATAATAACTTGGACAGTTGTGCGCCGTTGGATTTTGGCAAA
>JAYVXN010000198.1:0-6496 GCA_043785085.1 Bdellovibrionales bacterium
TCGGCGTCGAAGTTGAGGCCGAATTTGCGGCCGATTTGGACGCCAATTTTGACGCCAATTTTGACGATAAAAGGACGTCAAAATCGAGCACTTGGCCGATTTGAATCGGAAACGAGAATTCATTCACCAAAATCGCCAAAGCATGGCCTCCTACACCTCAGGTATAAGCTCTCTTTGCGGCTGCGGCAAGCGCTGACGAGGAGCGGTGCCTTTGAATAAGACAGGTGTTGAATCTTTAGTATCCTGTCTAGTATTGGTGCCAAAAAGTGCCGGTCAAATGCATCTGAATGTGCACAGGATTTGCTCTGAAACACCATTATGAGTTTGCGCGTCGCTCTGGTCTCACAATCAGGCACTGAGAATTTCGCTTTGACCCAGCTACTGGAGTGCGATGCGCGTTTTCAAGTTAAAAGGTTTAGTCGTCTGCAAGATCTCAGTTTGGAATTTATTGATTTCAAATGTCAGGCGTTGGTTTTGCCAGTCAGTGAACTGCGTGATGAGCATGTGGTTTTGGTTGAAAAAATTCGCCGTTATTTTCCAGAAGTTTCCATTCTGTTCGTCGCCGAGCTCTTCCAAGATGAAATGCGCTTTCGCTTGCGGCGGTTTCATCAAGTGGCGGCCATTCAACTGAAATTGGAGCTTCAAGATCTGCCGCAACTCCTCTTGCGGCATTTTCAGAGTCCGCATTTGCCAGCGCGCTTGCATCCGCGGTCACGTCGCCAGGACCGAGTCGAGGTCTTTACAGGTGCCAACGACGTCAGTAGCATCACCGGAAATTTTCAAGATTTTGCCAAGATGGGCGCGAAACTTTTATTGCCCTCGGGGATTTTGAAAATAAATATGCAAATCACTGTCCGTTACGTTTCCAGCACCCAGCAGAAGCATCAAAATCTGATCGCCAAAGTGGTGTGGGAAGGTGAGCCGGGAGGATGGTTTCAGGCCCACCGTGGCCGCCAACTTTACGGTATTAAATTTATTGCCATTGCTTAGTTTTCGACCTGGCCTAGGGACGTTACTAGGGGCTCCAAAACTCCATGCATTTTGAGCGGCCTAAAGTGACGCCGCCGACGATCGGGATATGGCGGTGCATGTCTATGAATTGTCCGAGCCCCGAAGTGTAATAACATTGCGGCACCTTCACGGTCCGTTGGAATTCATCCGGATATAACACCGCCGCGATCGCGTTTTTCAGTGATTCCTGCCAAATGCTCATTTCAAAATTTTGTGGTTTATAGCCAGTGTAAAAAATCTGCCCCTTGCGTGAAGGCGGGCAGAGAACTTGGGGAAGACTCGGATTGGGATGATGATTCACGGTGCGTTCCCAAACCGTAAACTGCTGGCTCTTGAGCAAGACCGCCAGCATCCGCGGTCGTTTGGCATCGTCCGCGTCAGTAAAGAGATCTGTGGTTTGGGATTTTTGATCACAAATATTATTCTCGCGGTTTTTGACGACGGCGGCCACGGCGGAAAGATATTGAGTGGCATACTGCCAGCACACGGCCATCTCTCCATAGATCGTTCGCGCCAGAGCATCAATTAAAATAATTTGTTCAGCGCTGATCGTGCGTTGGCCGACGGTGGAAGCTTGAGACTTTTTCATCTGCGGCCAAATCAAGGCGTCATAGGGTCGGAGGTTACTCGGAATGAACGGCAAAACCGGCGTCTCGTTCTGTCGATTCAGAAAGCACTGTCCGACCTTTGCATCGAGTGCTTGAAAAATTTCTGTGAACTCCGGAAACAGCTGAGCATCAAGCGGATGATTGGCAGAGGCGCTCGCATTTGCCTCCTTATTGGTACGGACGGCGTGTTCAGAGGGTTTTTCGTCTAAAGCCTCTTTTTCAAATCCCATGATTTCAACAAAATCAGAAGAGATCCAGCCATTGCCGGAATGATGTTCGGTTTTCTCAGGGTCAACATAGGCGTAATGAACAAAGTAAAAATTGACCCACAACGATTCATGCCTGACGGGATCCATCGTTTCTACTAAACGAGAATTGAGAACTTCAATTTCGGTCTTTTTGTTTGGCCAGGCCATGCACAAATCTGGATGCTTTTGACAATCCGTCCAGCTATGGCCGGGTTCGCGAAAAATCGTAGTAACTTTGCGGGTGCCGAGATCAAGGCGCGCGGCCAGTGGATGAGTGATTTTAAGAAGGTTTTGCGCCATGCCTGGCGGCAGTTTTAAGGCTAGACCCGTCAGTTCTCCTTGGGCATTGGCGGCAAAGATAAAAGCCATTTTTGGATCTTTACTGTCAAACAAGCGAATCACTTCACCCCGCTCCAGATAATAGGCTCGGTCCGCATCAGAATGAATGAAATCAATGACATCTAAATGGCCTTTAGTGAGGAGATAAAGGCTTGTATCATTCTCATTGGCATAGGCGTTCGCTGAGGCGATCAGCAGAAGCGCACTGAGGGTGGCGATCAGCCATACTTGAAGATTTTTTTGCACGCCCACCATTTCATTGCTTTCTGGGTGTTAAAAGCTGCTTAAGAAGTCTTAAAATGAATAACTGCAGGATTCAGACCAGGTCTTTTATTCCAGTCCTTCGCAAGCTGCTCCCGGCCAGGGGCCGGTCGCAGCTGTGCAAAAGATTGATTCGATTTGTTAATTGAGCTAAATGAGATTTTGGATTGAGTTTCTAGTTGCAATTTCGGATTTGACTACAGATTCGCCATTGAGGCGGTAATTGTCAGCTCATGAATAAACCCACAGCTCAACGAAATTGACGGCAAGTCTCGTGCTCTGAAGATTTAACAATACGCCATTTCTGAATCGATAATGGCCAATTCTCGATGGGGATTGGTGTGCCCCTGAAGCTCCTGGCAACGTTGAATCTCAGCCCAGTCTTCTTTTGAAAAGGTCATCTCCACGCGAACTGAGCCGACCAAATCCTAAAAAACTGAAAGCTCAACCAAGAGCCACGTTTGCAATCCCAGACCCTCGCAAAAGCAAAGACCAGCAAAAAGTCCCTGACACCACTCTCGCCAAAATTCCCAAAATACTAATGGGAATAAAAACCTGGGCCTTCGGCCCGGTTGGCTGTCCACATTTTATCCACTGTTTTTATATTGTTCCCACACGATTCAGGGTGATTTTTTGATGCGAAGGCGTAATTTTTCGAGGCTCTTTTTGAGGGCTTTGCATTCGCTGGGAGTGAACTGCATCATGAAGGTCATACGCGTGAAATGCGCGGGCAGAATCCGATCCATGTATTTCAGCCCCTTGCTGGTGAGCGCGATTTTCAAACGGCGGCGATCGTTAGGATCGTGTTTTCGCTGCACGAACCCATCGCGCTCCAGCCCATCAATGAGGCCAGTCATTGTCGCGCGCGTGACGCCAGCCCGACACGCAAGTTCGGAAGGCGCTTGCGCTCTTTTTGGCTCACGCATTAACAGCATCAGCACAGAGAATCGGCCTTGCGACAATTGGAATTTTTTTAAATACGCTTCAAATGATTGAAAAATTTCAGTTGCGGTTTTCAACAAGAGGATGCCGGCTTCGAGTGCTCCCGCATTTATCCGGACGTGAGGGTAGCGCCTAGCCAGTTCGCGTAACGTTCGTTCATTTGGCAGATCGACGAGTTCTAACACCTGATTAGAGTAAAACAGCAATGGACGCTTTGACAATATCTGAACATAAAATAGTTAGGCACCTAATTGACAGCTTCCTAACAATCAAAGATGATTGAGGAAATAAGAAGGTGATGTGATGCTCCGTCGGTTCAATATCTGGATCAATATCTGGATCAATATTTGGGTCGCCCTCAGCGTTTTGGGTTCTGTCTTGTTGGCCGTTTGGCCGGATCAAAGTTACGCCGAAAAAGCTCCGGCCTCTGCACAAACTCTGACTCAGTCATTAACTTTGGAAGACGCTCTTCAGCAGGTGCTCAGGGGCTCGCCGCGTCTCCAGCGAGCACAAGCCGCAGCCAACGAAGCGGATTGGAAACAGGTCGAGGCCCGCTCCTATTTCATGCCGACGCTCGCCCTTAGCGCGAATCATTATTTTGATCAAAAATATCAGCTCACTGATGTGCAATTGGGGCCTACAGTGGCTTCAATTCCACTGATTATTCCGGAGTCGCAGGCAACACTTTCGGCGGCCTGGACCATCTTTGACGGGCTTCAGTCCTTTGATCGCTATGCGGCCGTGAATTCTTTGCGCGATGCCGCGCACCACGATGCAGACTGGATTGAGTTTCAACTGGCACAAGAGATACGGCTGAAATTTTATCAAGTGATTGGCGCCGAGCAGCTGGCGTTGGTTGCGAATCAAAACGTCAAGACCTTGCAGGATCATTTGGCACAAACCAGGGTTTTGCGCAAAGCCGGAGCCTCCACACAATTTGATGTTTTGCGCACTGAAGTTCAGGTAACTGAAGCGCAATCCGAACAACTGCAGGCCCAGGATAATGTGATTTTAGCGCGGCGAGCTCTTCTCGAAGCGATGAACTCGGACAGTCTTGGTGAAGAAGCAGGAGAAACTTTGAATGTCCGAGGCGAGCTGCCGGTGCCGAAGGCGGATCTGATTGAGCGTTTGAAATTTTCTGCACAAAATACAGATGGTTCTAAAGAAGGACGTCGTGATTTGCTAGCAATGCAGGAGAGGCTTCAGGCCTCGAGCAAGAATTCCAGTGCGGCGGCCACCTGGTGGACGCCGCGGATTTCATTGGTCGGAAATTATTTTTATTATAACAATCGTGACAACTCTATTTCAAACACGGATCAGTATCGCAATGCCTGGCAGGTGGGCGTGCTTCTCAACTGGACTCTCTTTGATGGGCTGAACGGCTATGCCAAATCACAACAAGCGGCCGCGCAAGAGCTGCAAGCCCAAAAAAGTCTCATGCTCGCACAACGCCATCAACCCGAAGATTTTAATCTTTGGAAGCGGCGCTATGTTTACTCAACTGCCCTTTATCAAGCTAAGGTTTCGGCCGTGCAGAAGGCGCAAGAGAGTGTGCGCCTAGCGACTGAGGGCTATCGCGCTGGGGCGCGTACCAATAGTGATGTCTTAGATGCGGAACTAGAATTGTTTCGCGCTCGAGCGGGCGTCGTTGGTTCGCAATTATCGTCAGTCGAAGCTTTAATGAATTTGGAAACGGCAATTGGTAGGAGAATCAGCGATGTTCGGTAAAATGGGAAAAAAGGGCAAGTTTTTTTCACTGCTCGGAGTCGTGATCTTCGCTGCCGCTGTTTACTTCATTTATCAAAATGTCGTGTATGTCTCGACCGACAATGCCACCATTCAGGGACATACCCTGATGATCGCCTCAAAGGTACCAGGTATTGTGCAGGCCGTTCAGGTGCAGGAAAACCAAGAGGTCAAAGAAGGTCAGGTCCTGGTGAAGTTAGACCCCCGCGATTTAAATAATGCGATTGCGCAAATTGACGCCGAACTGGGTTCAAGTGAGGCCCGTCTTCACGATGCGGAAACCAATTACCGGCGGATTTCTGACCTCTACAAAAAAGGCGCAGTTTCGCAGCAGCAGTATGACACGGCTTCCGCGGCATTTAAAGACGTGAGCAAGCGCTTTCACGGGATTCAAGCGCAGTTGGATGAGGCGAAATTGAACTTGAGTTATACCGAAGTCAAAGCGCCCAGTGATGGCGTTATAGCGCGAAAATCAGTTGAGCCGGGGATGGTGATTCCGGCTGGACAGCCACTTTTAGGGTTTGTTGAAAGTCACACGCGCTGGGTGACAGCGAATTTTAAAGAGACAGAACTTCCTGATATTGCCATTGGCGGCCGTGCAACGATTGAGGTGGATGCGATTCCGCACAAGAAATTCACTGGCGAAGTCGAAAGCATCAGTCCTAGCACCGGCGCGGTTTTTACGCTTTTACCTCCTGATAATTCCACCGGCAACTTCACCAAAGTGGTGCAGCGCGTGCCAGTCCGAATCAAACTTCATGATTTAACCCCACAAGATATCGCCTTATTGCAGGTTGGCTTATCCGCCGACGTTTGGGTCCGCAAACACTGATTGGTGAAACGTGCAAGCCACCGCTGCCGCGAACGATACATTTAAACTCACGCGAACGCAGGCATTGATTATTCTCACGGCCGTGCTGGCCTCGCTGCTTGAAATCATTGACACGAGCATTGTCAATGTGGCCGTGCCGTCGATGATGGGTAACCTGGGTGCGACACTCGAAGATATTAGCTGGGTGATCACCGGTTATATCATTGCCAATGCGATTGTTCTGCCGATTGCTGGCTGGCTCGGAATGCAAATGGGCCGACGCCAGTATTACATTGGCTGTATTTTATTTTTTACCGGAGCCTCAGTCGCTTGTGGACTGGCGCCCAATCTTCCCTCTCTTGTCGCCTTTCGAATCTTGCAAGGTTTGGCGGGTGGTGCATTACTGCCGACATCTCAAGCATTAATTCGTGAGCAATTTCCGGCGAGCAAAGCGGGCATGGCGAGCGCCATTTATGGAATGGGCGTGATCATCGGCCCAACGATTGGACCGACCTTGGGTGGATATTTGA
>JAYVXN010000199.1:0-6424 GCA_043785085.1 Bdellovibrionales bacterium
AGTGAAGAGCTTCAGCATCGAATTCAGACCGATCCAGTGCTCCTCACCATTGTAGACGACCTTCAAGGCTTGTGACGTCAGCGGTGTCGGGCGCTTGGCCTCTATATACTTGCTCTCTTCTTTGGCATGAGGGAGCAATTTGAGGACGCGTAAAACCAACCCCATCCAACCCGTGTCAATCGTATCACCCGCTTTGGCGAAACCTTTTTTCGGATGCGTCGGATCTTTTGCTGAATAAATCGTATAATTAATATTTTCGCTGCCCTCATTTGGGTGCAGCACAATGGCATTTCGTCCTTTGGGATCATAGCCGTGATGCGTGAGCACCACAACTGCTGGCCCTAAGTCTTTCACGGCATCGCTGCCCTCACCCGCTTGCAACAGCCAATCCGTCACATTCACATTGGCATTTTGCAATTGAAAGCGCAAACCGGTGCCATCGGTTTTCTTGTCACTCGCCACGACCTTGTCATCACGGAGCGCATAAGGCATGAAATCATTGACGAGTAGATCAGCTTCTTTAATATCACGAAATTTTGCTGGCTTGGTGGCATCACCGAGTTTTTCAATTTCTTTGCGATTCAAATCGATATGAAAGGGATGATCTTTCGGCGAATGCGTGAGGTACTCCGCCGGCTGGTCATAAATTTTCACCCATTCTAAACTGTCATCAGACCAATAAACCGTCAAATCGACTTCATTGGAAAGGATGAATTTATTGCTTTCACCGATGCCAAAAGCCATGGACCCATCAACACCATAAAAATGCGTCACGAGCGAGCCGAGCATTAAAACCAAAATACCATTATGTGCGAGCACAAATCCCATGTGCCGCTTTTTCCAAGGCCAGCGATCAATCATCACGGAAATTAAAGTCAATGCCAACGTGACCAGAACTAAATTCATCCAAATCGATTGATAGACGATTTTCTGGGCCGCCGCTGAATCGTATTTGGCCTCCATGATGGTGCCCCACGCCGCGATGACCCCAAGTGCGATAATAATTAAAACGGCAAGTTTGAGTGAGGCAAATGTCTTAACGACTTTTTTAGGCGTCAACAAGGCTGATTTTTTCGGTTTTTTGCTTGGCGCTGTCTCCGGAGGAACAACGTCGTCCTGTCTCTCAGGAGAGTTTTTCATGGATGGCGGACCTTTTCTGGTGCAATCGTCTGATTTTATTTTCAGTCATCATAATCAACTGCGCCGCAGCAAGCAATCTTTGCTAGTCTCAGCTCGCCAAATACCAGAGTCTCTAGAAACGAACTTCCACAATTGACGATTTCTCACTCGCCTGATCGTTCTCAGTCGAGGAAGATTGTTTGATTGATTGTTTGATTGATTGTTTGATTGATTCTTGAGAAGAATTCACCGCCTTTGGAATTGTTTTAGAACCGCTTGCCGAACTGCTCCCGAGAACGGAAATCAGGAGAGCACCCAAATGAATACTGACAATTGCAATCCAAACTCGACCTTTGGCTGGGTCCCTCATGAAAAACCTCACTCACGTTTTGAATGCCAGACCTGTAGCATGAGCGATCACGAAGGGTCAATGTTGCCAGAAACCTTGCGTTATTGTGAGGTATTTAGCCACGCTTTGAAAGCTCTGAAAAGATCCTCGCAATGGCTGCCTGCACCTTGCGCCGCATCTCAGGCAAGGCGTCGAGATTCAAGGCTTTGGTTTTTTCATTCATATAAAGTGCGCGACTCATTTCAACTTGAATGGACTGCTGACCCAGCTTCGGTTGTCCGTAAGTCTCGGTCACCCGGCCTCCTTTATATGGCCAGTTATAGGCCACGCGAAACCCCGCTTTTTCATACGACTCAATCACCAAATCTTTGAAATCTGCTCCGCAACTTTTACCATCACAATCGCTCACGACAATATCAGCGCGTCGCTGCCCGGGATCGCGATGTTCTTTGGTACCGACTGACGGCATGCTATGCGCATCAAGATGAAAAACCGTCTTGGCGCCTTGTTTTTTAAACGCTGTAAACTGCGCGCCAATGGCCGCGTGAAAGGGCGTAAAATATTTTTGTACCAGTTGCAGGTGCAGTTCTTTTGAGATCGGCTGTAGCATGAGCCGTTCACCTTCGGTCGTAATAGCCCAGTGCAAGCCCCGAGAAAAACTACCTGACGGATTATTTGAACCAAGAACAGAGTCGGCGTCGACATCCTCCGGCAAGCGGTTTAAATCAATCGCGTAACGATGCCACTCAGATTTGACGAATGGAATACTCAGCGCTTCAAGCGTTGGCACATAAAGCTGGTCAACATAGCGATCCACATCATACATCAGCAAAACTTCTGGCAAACCTTCGAGCCATTTTGCTTCTGGTGGAATCTTTTCACCCGAATGCGGAATTGAAACGAAAAATGCGGTCATCTGTGCCTCCAGTCCGTGGCAATGCCTGATTGATTCTTGCATTTACTCTAGCCGACGGCAAGAAATCGTGTTTGGATGGTCAGCATGGCAAAAAAACCCCAGCCGCCCAAAATTTATACGCGCACTGGCGACAAAGGCACGACCTCATTGATTGGCGGAGCGCGTGTTGAAAAATCAGATTTGCGACTCGAAGTTTATGGAACGGTAGATGAACTCAATTCGTTCATTGGTTTACTTTTGGCGCAGCTAACAAAAGAGTTTAATGGCCGAACTGAAGTCGCTGAAACCCAAAGTCACCTCCAGCGAATTCAATCCGATCTCTTCGATCTTGGTACCCAGCTCGCGTGCGAGGAAGAAGCCTTGCGCGCCAAACTCCCCCACTTACATGATGATCATTTACAAGACCTAGAATTGGCCATGGATACTTACACAGAACATCTTAAACCGCTGCAGAATTTCATTTTGCCTGGCGGCAGCGTCTCGGCAGCGACAGCTCACGTAGCCCGAACCGTCTGTCGTAGAGCCGAACGCTTGTGCGTGAAGCTCAGCCTTGATCACGATGTTGAGGCCCTGCTGATTCGCTATCTCAATCGACTGAGCGACTATCTTTTTGTCCTGGCGCGATTTTTAAACGCCTGCCTCTCAATTGAAGAACCGATTTGGAGCGCGCGCAAAAAATGAAACTTGTTTTAGCGCAAGACTCTGATAGCGACCGCCTCAAAGATTTTTTTGCGAAAATGACCTTGTCAGGCGCTATAGATTTTTCGATCCGTCGGCACGGCCGCTTTTCAGATCACTATCTTCTGCAAGGTGAACAGCACCAAACTCTCCTCTTACAGGACGACAAAGAGCAGCTGCAAGGAATGTGTTCACTGCTATATAAAACCGGTTTCGTCAATGGCGAGAAACAGATTTTTGGCTACGCAACTGATTTGCGAATTGCTCCGACCCGCCATGCCATCATCGAGTGGGCGCAGCTGTTTTTGCCGTTTATGGAAAGGGCCCTCGCGGAACGAGGCTGCCACTATGTATTTTCTGCGATTGAGCAAACTGAAGGCCAGGCCTACAACGCACTTTTGCGACCTCAGCAATCACGGCGCAGATTTCCGCGTTACTATCTATTGCGAAAATTTCGGCTCATGGCTATTCATGGCCTCATACCATTCGCCCCGAAGCCGGTCGCCGCGATTTCACTTCACCGGGCCACGCTGAATGACGTTGACGAGTTGTGCGCCTACTTACGTAAAAAAGGTCAGGATCGGCCCATCGGTTTGATTTATGAACCCAGCGATTTTCTCGAGCGTTTGCAACGCTGGCCAGGAATGAATTTAGATGATTTTATTTTAGCTCGCGACAAGAGTGGTCGCTTGATTGGCTGTACCGCACCTTGGAGTGGCTCCCACGTTCAGTCATTTGTACCGGTCGCCTATCACGGTGAAGCCTTGGCGAATTATCAAACATTTAAAGCGTTGTCTTTTTTGGGTTTGGCCAAGCGTCTTCCAAAACGGGGAGTGCCGTTTCAGTTGAAGCATCTCACTCATCTCGCCGTCGACCATGGTGAAGTTCTCTATGCTTTCATTGTGGCCGCACTCAAATCTTCTCTGCCACAAGAGCTGGTTTGTTACGCTCATTTTAAGGGACACATGACGACCATGCCGCCGAAAAGTCTTTGGACGACGTCACTTCCATATGGACTCTACACCATCTTGCCCCCGCAAAAAACACTTCCAGATTGGCTGCAACCTAATCCGTGGCGTACGCCGCCCGAATTTGACTCAGCTATACTTTAACCGTATTACTGCGCTAAAGCTGAAGATTGAGAGCGTAAACCTGCCCAGAACCAGTTCAATTTGGGGTCTGTGGCAATTGAATCGTGAACATTGATTTCAGAAAGAACATTTTGCTTAAATTCAGCTGTCATTAAAAGCGATGCAGGCCCGAAACTGATGAGCTGGCCAACGCTTAATGTTTCACAAAGCAGCTTGAGCAACTTGCGCAAATCCATCTGTGCCGTGTTGATCACGGAATAACTCACGTGCCCATCGACAGCGACAGAAACATTTTGCAGTTCATACTGGGTCAACGATTCTCCGGCCAATAAAGGAGCGGTCTCGCGAAGGGGCACAGCAATCACCAGTGTGGATTCAGTTGATTGCAACTCACGAATGAATGAACTTTTCTCAATCATTTCTGCAAATGTCTGCCGCCCCGTGATCACCGCAACGGCCGAATCACCGTTGGCGTTGCCAACGATAAAATCTGGAACACGATTGAGTTTGATATAGCGATCCCAGAGGGCAACCTGAACGATTGCAGCTGCCAAACCTTTCAGCTTGAAGTTTCGCAAAAAATGACTATCATCGCTGCCCATATAGGCACGCAAGTCAAAGGTCGCGTCCGTTAGGTGATCGATCTGCGCTTGCGCTTCACGTATCCGCAGAGAAACCTCCGGAATTCGCAAAACTGCCGTACGTAAATCACCGAAATCAAGCCCATTTCGCCCAGCGAATATCGCCGCATTTTTAAGCATACCTTACCCCATTTTTAGATCTGCGTGTCCCTGATCAAGCCACAGGCCTGGTCTCCCCCGGACAGCGCATTTACTTTTTTGCATCGGCCGTGCCGATATCCGTCACTTAGAGCAAGCACAGTGCCAAGTCGAGTGGCGCGAAATCTTCGTCTCAAATACATTTTAAACTACTCTGAGTAGTTTCTAACCAAAGGTACTCAGGGCAAGGTGTGAAGAATTTCTCAGGCGCTTTGAAATAAAAGATGTGGCAAATCACCGTCACCCAGCCCCACTTCGCAAATTGGGCAAGCAGCTACTGATTCTAAGTTCGGCCACGAGTCAGGACCAGTTAGCGAAGTAGGGCTGGACTGCGCTGAAGTTGACATACCGCCATCTTGAGATAGGCTAATGGTATGGAAATAAAACACAAATTCTGTTTGCATTGGCAGTACCTGATTTACATGATGGGCACCTTGACTATCAGCATTTTACTCCTCGTTCAAACTGCCGTTGCGGCCGGGAGTGAAGAAATTCGCATTGGTCTCACAGCAGCCCTGTCCGGAGGCGATGCCGAAGTCGGAGCCTTACAGGTCAAAGTCGCCCAAGTCGCAGTGACCCAATTTAATGCCACTAGTGGCAGCCATGGACGAAAAGTCCAGCTGTTTGTTGAAGACACGAAATCAACCGCCGAAGGTGCGGTTGAAGCCTTAAAACGACTCTTGGAGGATAAACACGTTCATGGTGTGATCGGCCCGGATAAAAGTTTTCAGTTGGTCGCGATGAGCCCGTTGATTCAACGCATGCGAATTCCGATGATCATCGGCGGCACCAATCCTCGTCTCACAGATGAAAACAACAAATGGATGTTCCGCTGCCGTCCGGATGACATGATTTCGGCCTATGGGATGGTTCAATTTATAAAAACTGATTCGAAAATGACCAAAATCGGCATTCTTCATGAAAATGATGTGTTCGGTAGCGGGGGTGCGAATTTAGTCGAAAAGTTTGCCAAAGAGATCGGTTTGTCTGTCGTTAAACGCGAAAGTTTTGAAAAGGGTGCAACAGACTTTAGCGCAAAAATGACGGCAATAAATAATTCGGGCGCCGAAGCCTTGGTGGTCTATGCCACCACTCGCTCAGCGGCAGATATTTTGCGCGAGTTTCGAAAAACTGGGAAACAACAGCTTATGATCGGTTCGGCCTCGAGCGCTAATTTTACCATTCTAAATGAGGTCAAAGGCGCGGCAGACGGCAATTTTGCTGTCGTCGATACGATTACCAGCGCCACCGAGCTCGGCCGAAAATTTGTGCAGGCCTTTCGAAAGGAATATGGAAGCGAACCAGATACAATTCAACTCTATGTTGCTGACGGATTGCGCATTCTCGCCACTGAGATTGCCGCTTCAAATGGTTCGAGTGACGTCATTCGCTCCCTCATCTTGAAGTTAAAGAATTTTAAGGGAACTATGGGGACCTATAATTTTACCCCGAACGGCGATGGCCTCCACGAAGTCACCGTTGTTAAAATCAT
>JAYVXN010000200.1:0-1879 GCA_043785085.1 Bdellovibrionales bacterium
ATGACCTCAAAATTGTATCAAAGTGTGCGCGAAGATCGCGGCCTAGTTTATTCGATTTATTCGTCTCTGACGAGCTTTACAGATTGTGGTTTAAAGACGATTTATGCTGGGACGGAAGCAAAGAATGTGCAAAAAGTCCTTTCGCTTATTATCCAAGAACTCGTGCGATTAAAAAAATCCGGGATTTCAAAAAAAGATTTAGAGCTGTTTAAGACTCAGGTGACCGGACAGATTCTTTTGGGTGCGGATGATATTGAAAACCGTATGAATTCTTTGGGCGTGAACGAAATGGTTTTTGAAAAATACCGCTCGGTTGATGACGTAATGGCGGATGTAGCTAAGGTCAGTCTTGAGTCAGTGAACCGTTATATTGAAAAGTATCTGGATTTGGAGCAATTGGGCATTTTGCTATTAGGTGCTTACAAACAAGAAGACGCCAAGTGGTTGGCTAGTCTCGGTTAGTTATATGGGGGAAGTTATGCAACAAACGCCGCAGCGAATTTCATTGAAAGTGAAAAAACTTGAGAATTTTAAGGGTGAGTTGCCGTCATATCAGACGCCGCTCGCGAGTGGCTTTGATGTACGGGCCCAGTTGGCCAACACCATTATTCTCGAGCCCGGGCAACGTTATCTCGTTCCGACGGGACTTAGCTTTGAGATACTGCCGGGCTTTGAGATCCAGGCGCGCCCGCGTTCAGGTTTAGCGCTTAAACAAGGCGTTACTCTCCTGAATACGCCGGGAACGATCGATGCGGATTATCGCGGAGAAGTGAAGATCATCATAGTTAATCTGGGTGCTGAATCAGTCGAAATCAAAGATCAGGATCGGATTGCACAACTAGTGTTGTGCCCGGTTATTCAAGCTGATTTGCAGCTATGTGAAGAGCTGGCTGCTTCCAATCGCGGCGCCGGTGGCTTCGGCAGCACGGGAGTGCGAGCATAAAGTTTCTTTGATCGTCATTTCGCTCCACTAAAAGCGACTTCTGATTCATCCAAGAGGCTATCGAGGACCCAGTCATGGTTTGGATCATTCAATGAAGCGCCACAATACTCACAGACCAGGCTCAATGAATCTTTCTGAGTGGCGCCGCACTGGGAGCAGGCATTTGCAAAAACCGATCCTTTTGAGATATGTCCGGTCATTGTCCGCGTGAAGCACACGACTTTATTCCGAGACTGCAAATCGCTGTCGATCAGTTTTGCTTTTTGCTCGAGGAATTGAACGCGCCGGTAAGTGCAGCGAAGTGCGACAGTCGCAATAAGTTTATTGCCGTTAATCTCTATACCAATCAGGTCGGTGGAATTAACAAAAAGACGGTCATACGCAAATTGCGCGACGCTCAAAGTTCGACTCAATTGCGAAAAGGCGTGCGGGGTACAGAACTTTTGCAGACGCCGATTGTCTTGGTTTGCGCCAGCAATGAGAATTTGCAAAAAAGCATTGCTGGCTCGGTCTTCGAGATTCAGACGTGAAAAGTCTGGAAGCAGTTTTTGAATTTGCTCAAGTGGTGCGCCCTGGTGCTGGGCTTTTAATTTTGCGAAGTCATTTCTGCCGTAGTCTTCCCGTTGGGTGATCTCCGCCAGCACCCAATCAAATTCCCCATTGTTGAGATAAGAGCCACAATACGGGCAGCGTGCCGTCTCCATCAGTTTATCACCTAAGGGTGCGGCACATTGCGGGCAATTACTTGAGAGAAAGAGATCACTTTGTTTTTTATAATCCGTGCGCCGAATAAATGACCAAATTTCAACAAAGACCTCGGTGCCTCCAGGAGAATTCAACTGCGGAAATTTCTCACACTTAAATTGATCGGTGGCAATTGCTTCAATCGCCAAGTCAACACAGAGATAGGGGCCTTCGATCACGCATTTTGTAACT
>JAYVXN010000201.1:0-6372 GCA_043785085.1 Bdellovibrionales bacterium
TTCTCCGCGACTCGATCCGACGACAAATCCGCGGCGCTAAAACGTCAAACCGACGCGCGGCAAGGACTAGCCCCGTCAGCGCAGAGCTTTACGGAACTAGTTGGCGGCCAGTCTTTCATTCGTTAGCATTTTTTGAAATCGAACCTGGAGTGTTTTAATCCGGCGCAGGTAAGCGGCCGGATCATGATCCCCGCAGTGGCCAAGGCGATGCGCATTGAAATGCACGCGTGCGAAGGTCTCACCCTTGGCAACTCCACAGAGATGTATGATAGTTGCTAGACTTTGCCGATCACGGAGAGTGGCCTTTTGGCGCGGGCGATGCATGAGAATCTGTTGCGCAAAAAAATGCAGGCGCGACGATGTCATTTCAATTGCGTGTGAAGGAATCAGCCGATTATAAGCAAAATTATTCGAGCAGGGGCCATTGCTTGATCCCGGAACTTGCCGGTAGACCTCTTTGTCTTTAATGCAAAACTGTTTAGCCTCATCAAAGGTGCCGCGGGTGATTTGAAACATGCCGACCGAACTCGAAGCCGGGGCGTAGATCTGCTTGAGATTGGTCGTCAACTTCCATTTCCAGTAGGTTCGAATGATGGGATTACCATTGCTTTCTGCCTGAGCCAAAGCGGCGAGAAGATCCGCCGTCATTATCGTGGTGGACTTTTCTTTAAAGGTCTCACCATAGGCCTGCCAAGTTTCGACGGGCGATTTGTGAAACTTGTGGTCAATCACACCAATGATTTCACTCGGTTTATGAATGACCTGATAAGCCAGGTTGAACAGCAAAAGTAGACCAGCTGCGCAAGCAAGATAAAAGGTGATTTTCATCTTCCAGAAAAAACCGCGCGTCGGTTTGCGTTTTACTTTTTTCGATTGCGCCAATTTAAGATTCCCCGGTTTGAGTCTTCATCTTACCAATTGGCTGGTGGGGAACAATTTGGACTGGGCCAGAACGGCGTTAAATTCAGTCGAAGGACCAGTGCGGTAGGGGCTGTGGGGGGGGGCTTGAGGCAATTGGCAGTGTTTTATCGAATAACCCGTCTCGCGATTTTACCAGCTTGTCCAAATTATAAGCAAGATTCCCGCCGTCGTGATTTCGTGTGGCTCGTTCGGGAGGGTTCTCAGAAAACTTCAGCGCTGGAGGTAGGGGTGCAGCAAAAACGCCTATGCCCAGAACATCGCTCGCTAACCCAACAAACCGCCGCGACGTCAGCACCAGTGACTAAAAACACGATCCAAAAAAAAGCGTCCGGAGAGGACGCTTTGAAAATATAAACTTAAATTATAGGTCGAGACGATTACCAGCGATTTCCGCCACCATCGCCGCTGCCACGACCACCGCCGCCGCTGTCACGACCGCCGCCGCCGCTGCCACGACCACCGCCGCCGAAGCCACGACCGCCACCGCCACCGAAGCCACGACCGCCGCCGCCTTCGCGAGGAGCCTGAGGACGAGCTTCAGAAACGATCATTGCGCGTCCAGAGTAATCTGAACCGTTGAGTGAATCGATCGCTTTTTGAGCTTCATCATCGCTGCTCATCTCAATGAAACCAAAACCTTTGCTGCGGTTGGTTTCGCGATCTTGAATTACTTTTGCTGACTCGACAGTTCCGAATGCAGCGAATTTCTTCTGCAAATCTCCATCTGTGGTGGAGAAAGGCAAATTTCCGACATAAAGTTTCTTACCCATGAACACTCCCAAAAAAGACTCACGCTTGCTAGGTTCTGGCCCCATGCCGCGCACCATTACGAGCGCAGAAAATACTAAAATCGGTTTAACATACTTTTTCTGGGTGACAAATGATTTTATGGTCCAAATTTCGTCTATATCCCTTGGCGCGAACTCTCCTTTGGCCCAAATAGCTCTGACATTATTTACGAGTTTCGGCTACTTAAGTTTGCAGCGATAAATCTGGAAGCGAAATCGTGAAGAGCGCCCCACCTAGATTTGAGTCCGTCAATTCCACCTGGCCATGATGAGTTAGAGTACTTTCAAGAACTGACTTTAAGCCCAAGCCGTGGCCCTGTTTTTTTGTTGTATAAAAAGCTTCAAAAACCTGGCGACGCTTTTCGACCGGAATCCCGGGGCCATTGTCTTCGACCGTTAAAATAATTCCATCATTCGCACGCGTTAATCCAATATGAATTTTGCCAGAGCCACTGGTCGCTTCGGCCGCATTGATGACCAGATTCAAAAGAATTTGATGAATCAAAAGCGCATAGCCCGTGGCCCAAATCTCGCCACTCGAGCTAAATTCCAATCGACAACTGCGAACACTTTGGTGATAGCGCAAAAACTCAAGACTCTCGCGAACGGTGGCTGATACGTTATAAGATTTCAGCTGATCGTGTGGCAGCGACTTTCCAGTCGCACGCAAGCGCTCAGTCAATTGCGCAAGGCGAGTGATGGCCTTATTTATATTTTCAAAAGTTTCAAGCGCACCGTCTTCAATATTGATCTGTTGACGAAGTTTTTCTGCGTGGAGGCGCATCAAGGTTAAAATATTATTGATATCATGAGCGATCGACGAAGCAATCCCGCCGGCCACAGCTTCTCGTTCCACTTGCAGAAGGAGCTGCTGAGTTGACAAAAGATTTTTTTGACTGCTTTCAACTTTTCGAAAAATCCGCAAAGAGAACGAAAACAAGAGACCCGTGGTCAGGATCACAAAAAGGCCGCCTTTGACAGCTTCCACCAGCCAAGCATCGAACACTGAAACAGAAAAAATCCGAGTGAGAAAAGTTGAGAGTTCAGTATAAAGTAAGGCAAAGACAAAGTAGAGGCCAGAGAGAATAAGAGCAAAACGCCGCACCGACATAGCTCCAATCTACTTTAGTTTATAGTCGAATCAAGGCTAATATGCGCTGGACAAAACGCGCACAGAGATTATTTCGTGACCATTTTGCGAAGAAAAGATGTCAGTTGGATCAAGACTTCCGACGGAATTTCGTGCTGCCCCTGAAATTTCTGAAGTTTTCCTTTGAGACCCGCCTTGACTAAAACACCTTCAAGTTTTTCAGCTCCGGCACAGCTCAAAACTGGATCGTTGACGCCATGAGCTTGAAAAAACTCAAGGCCGGCCTTCCTTGGAGCCTTGGCCGTCCACGTCTCACTGTCCACTAAAGTACCGGATAAAATGACCAGGCCGCGCGGTGCTACGAAGCTATTCAGGCTGACGTCAACTGCGACCATCGCCCCCTGACTGAATCCGCCGATAATAATTTTATCCATCGGCGTTCCAAGTTTTTCGATCAGATCGAAAATACCGTCTCGCGCCCGCTCAAGTCCTGGCGGTCGAATCAGACTCATGTCGAGCGCTTCACCTTCGGTCATCGCTTTTTCGAGAGCTGAAACACTGATCGGAAACCATGCTTTGCCCTCTTGATGGGGACCCACCATGACTTTTTGATGGCCATTTGGAAAAACCCAATTCACACCTTTGCCCACGGGAATTTGTCCCAAAGGAACCAAGTCATTGGCATCTGCTCCATAGCCATGCAGCAAAATAATGGTGGGCGCACTAGGTTCGCCAACAATTTCCATACAATCTAAAGGACCGATCCGACGCCGACGAACTTGAGGTTTTGCCATAAACAATAAATTAGACAAAATTAGGGCAGAATTCAAGTCTGGACATGGTTTCTGCGCTGTACTGTTCCCCGGCGTTAAGTATTTTACCCCAGGTGTAAGTCCTGACTCCCAAAATTAATATGCAAATGGTACATCTAGGGCTACCGGAGGCCTTCATGGAAAATCTGCATTGGGAACTAGCGGTCCTGAGCCGTTGTGTTCACTATAAGAATCTCTCAGGTGCGGCCGCCCATGTCGGGCTCAGTCAGCCGCAATTGTCGCGCATTGTTTCAAAGCTTGAAGGCGAATTGAATGTGGTGCTTTTGGATCGAACCGCCCGCAGAAAATCCGGCTGGACTCCGGTGGCCTTTAAGATCGCGGAGACCTATGTGCGCTCGTCACGCAAACTCACGCAGGCACTCCAGCAATTGCAAAGCGATGATCAAATCACACAAATGAATATCGGAATTCTCGAAGGAATGATTCCGATCGCCTCAGAGTTTTGCCATCAATTGTTTGAAGAAACCAAACTGCACCTGATCGAAATGGACGTCTTTGATCTCAGTGAACTTGAGGAACGCTTTGAAAAAGACGAATTGGATCTCATTTTCACAGCCCGTGAACCGGGCAAGCACAAATACACCTACGTCCGCAATCTGGGTTTTCAAGCCATCGAGAAAACCGAAACGGATTCGAAATTACGTGTGATGAGCCCATTCGAATACACCAGTCAGGCTGGCCGTAAACAGCTCAAAGACCACAAAGTGTTTATCAGCAATTCGCTGGCTGTGCGCAAAATCTGGTGTGAGCAATTTGGCGGATCGGGCTCGTTCCCCTCGGAAGTGCAACGTAAGAAATCCGGCGACGATGGCGAAGTGCCGGTAATCCTGGTGGCCTCAGACGTGATGAGTCCAGCAGTATGGAAAAAAATCGAAAAAATAAAAATTTAGGCGGAAACCCATGAAAGCAGATCAAGCACCTCAAACGATTCTTCTCAAAGATTATCAAAAGCCCGACTACTTTGTCAGCGAAGCGCATTTGTTCTTTGACCTGCACAACGATGCAACGATTGTGCGCAGCCGTCTTGAAATCAATCGGGCCGACCACCTTGTGGGTGCGCCCCCCCTGGTTTTAAATGGGCAAGATCTGAAATTGCAAAAAGTGCGGATGAATGGACAGGAACTCAAAGTGTCTGATTATGTTCTCACTCCTGAATCTCTGACGATCCATCAAGTCAGTGCCCGCTGTTCTGTAGAAATCGAAGTTTTGATCGAGCCGCAAAAAAATCTCTCATGCGAAGGGCTTTATAAATCTTCCGGTATGTTTTGCACTCAGTGTGAAGCAGAAAGTTTTCGCCGCATCACTTTTTACCCCGACCGTCCGGATGTGATGACGGTCTTTACCGTCACCATTGAAGCTGACAAAGCAAATTGTCCAGTACTTCTAGCAAACGGTAATCTCGTTGAGACTCGCGACGTCGGTAACGGCCGCCACCAGGCCAAGTGGCATGATCCGCATAAAAAGCCATCGTATTTGTTTGCGATGGTCGCCGGCGACTTAGGCTGCCTGGAAGATCAGTTTGTCACGCGCTCCGGACGAAATGTGCAGTTACAGATTTATTACAAACATGGTTATCAAGACCGCTGCCAACACGCCATGAAATCGCTGCAGCAAGCGATGAAATGGGATGAAGAGACCTTTGGCCTTGAGTATGATCTTGATATTTATATGATCGTGGTGGCTGATGATTTCAATATGGGCGCCATGGAAAATAAAGGCCTCAACGTTTTCAATTCCCATTATGTTTTAGCGAATCCCGAAACGGCGACTGATTGGGATTTTGAGGCTGTGCAAGGTGTCATTGGTCATGAATATTTTCATAATTGGACTGGCAACCGCGTCACCTGCCGCGACTGGTTTCAACTCAGTCTCAAAGAAGGTCTGACGGTTTTTCGCGATCAAGAATTTTCGGCCGATCTTGGCTCACGCGCGGTCAATCGCATTGATGAGGTCATTAAACTTCGTAGCGTTCAGTTCAGCGAAGACGCCGGGCCGATGGCGCATCCGATTCGACCCGCGAGTTATATTTCCATCAATAACTTTTACACGGCGACCGTCTACGAAAAAGGCTCTGAAGTGATTCGCATGATTCACACTATTATCGGGCAAAGAGCTTTTCGCAAAGGAATGGATAAATACTTTGAACTCTACGACGGTCAGGCCGTGACTACGGAAGATTTTGTTCACGCCATGCAACTTGCCTCAGGCGTGGATTTGCGCCAATTCAAACGCTGGTATGACCAAGCGGGTACTCCGGTCGTCAAAGCCCATTCGCATTATAATCAAAAAGACGCCACATTTACCCTGACCCTGTCGCAAAGCTGCCCGCCGACGCCCTGGCAGGATGAAAAGCTGCCGTTTCATATTCCGATCGCCATCGGACTATTGAATTCCTCCGGAAAAGAAGTGCCGCTTCATCTCGACAGCGATGCCGAAAGCCTGGCCACGCGAATTTTGCATTTAAAAGAGCCGATGCAGACTTTTGTTTTTAAGAATATCAAAGAACCAGTGGTCCCCTCACTCCTGCGTAGGTTTTCGGCTCCCGTCCGACTGGAATACCCTTATACCACTGAGGATCTCAGCTTTTTGGTGGCCCACGATCCAGATCCCTTTTGCCGTTGGGAAGCCGCGCAGCTCTTAGCCATTCGCGTGGTTAAAGAAATGGTGACGCAGATTCAAAATGGTCAAAAGCCGCAGGTCAGTGAGGTGTTTGTTGCCAGCTTCGCCCCGGTGATCACGG
>JAYVXN010000202.1:0-1863 GCA_043785085.1 Bdellovibrionales bacterium
CCGGACACCGACCCAAATGAGGATCCGTTGTTGTTCATTCAGGATTTCTTAGCAGATCCAGTGCTGACGTCTGGACTTCATTGCATTCACGTCGGCTTCGTCGGTAATGAAATTGCCGCTTTCACTGTTGTGCAGATCAATCCAAAAACTGGCTGGTCACGAATTTCTTATATGGGCATCATGCCGAAATTCAGAAAGCAATATATCGGACGTTGGGTTCACCGATATAGCTTTGATGTGATGCGATCTCAAGGCGGTACGCTTTACCATGGAGGAACGACGTCGACGAATATCGGAATGATAAAACTCTTTGAAAGCAGTGGCTGCGATAAATTCTGCGAGATGGAGGAGTGGAACTATTCGTTGAATGAAGGTGCCGTATGCTGAGGGAAGAAGTTCGAACGAAGCGACTTATCCTTCGTCCTCTTAAAAGTTCCGACTACAAAATGTGGTTCGATGCCTGGGTTAACCGATTGCCTTCTCAAAGTCGGTGGGATTCTGGACCGAAGCCACCCAGACAATGTTCAAAAGCTTATTTTAAGAAATTCGTCGCTCGGCTTCAGAGGCTTGCCAAGGATGACGACTATTATCAGTTCGGCGTCTTCGAAAAGAAAACTGGGATTCTGATAGGTTCGATTGACTTCGATATCTATGTTCGCAGCACACATCAATTCGCCAATTTTGGATATGTCATTTACAACCGGCTTTGGGGGAAAGGATATGGCCAAGAATCAGCGGCGGCGGGATTGAAAATCGGTTTTAAACAACTGAAACTCAATCGTCTTGAGGCCGCAATCAATCTTGATAATCGGAAGTCGATTCGTTTGGTGAAGGCTATCGCCATGAAACGTGAAGGGATAAAAAAGCGATACTGGTTCGAGGACGGAAAATGGGTCGACCATTTGATCTATATCGCAAACCCCGAAGACATTGGACTCCAGTACCCGTTAAGCGCCCTTTTTATGCTTTGCAAGGCCATTTGTGATGAACTTGCGCATAAGGGTCTGATATGGAACCTCCAACTGCAAAGCCAACGCCTTCAGCCCAGTGATGACTTCTTCATGCAAGTTGACGCTGGTTGGATGCTTGCGCTTAGTCTTAGCCTTGGAGTAGGCCCGCTTTGGGGCGGTACATCGCGATAACTACTTCCGGTTTGCTCATGATTTTTTCTCCTCTTCGAACCAGTTAAGCCAGTTGCCCACTACATTGTGTAACCTCTGGCGATTTAAAAAATAATGCTGGTTCCGCATCTGATAGAAGCCATAGAGTTGCTTGCGTGGACCAGAATAATACTCATGGATCTGCTCATCGAGATCAAAGACCGTGATTTTGCCTTCACTCCATGTCTTAAATGCGGCTTCAAGTTTGGCGACTTCTTTTTCCATCTCGGCCTTGTAAACTTCGCCAGCTAGTCGGCGCAGTTCTCGTTTTTCAGACTTGGTAAACTCGATCATAAGTGTGGCTGTCTAGCGTCCAGCCGTCTTCTTAAACACCATCCGCTCGACTGACTTGAGTCGTTCTTCCAAGTCATGCATCTTACCTGTATCATCACCTTGCGTATGGTGAATCAGCACTTGGCGGGTGTATGGCTGATAGCCGATGCCTTCCTTTTTAGCCATGGCTTTCAGGTTCTCAACAACCGACTGAGGCAGTCGAATCGAGATCATCTGTAGCTCCATCGCTTCATCCAAAGCCGCTTCATCCTGCTCGGTAGCCGCAGTCGAATGGGAACCAAGTTTACCAGCGCTCCATTCATCAGCCTCCGCCAAAAGCTCCTGCTCTTTATTTCTCTTTTTGCCGTTGGATTTTTTCATATAATTTTACCTCGTCATCATTTGGTTCGTATGCCGTGATGACCACGGG
>JAYVXN010000203.1:0-6313 GCA_043785085.1 Bdellovibrionales bacterium
CTTACAGACGATTTGTTAGGCATTTTTTAAGTCAATTTCAAATTAAAACATTTCGAGCCTTGAAGATGTGAAGGGTGGATGTATGCGGTTACATTATGACAAATATCTCCATTGGTGTCATTTTTGTTTTCATTTTCGACGTCATATGATCTTAACAATTTTTTCCTTAAGTCTATTGCTTGGCTGCGATAATTTTTCTTCTTCCAGTCGTTTGACGTCAGCTCAAAGTTCAAATGGCATTGCAAATGGGGATCCCGCTAACCCCTTGGCCACTGCGACAGCCACACCTGCTGCGACAGCCACACCTGCTGCGACAGCCACACCTACTGCGACAGCCACACCTACTGCGACAGCCACACCTGCTGCGACAGCCACACCTGCTGCGACAGCCACACCCGCTGCGACAGCCACACCTGCTGCGACAGCCACAGCCACTCAATATAGTGTGGCGTATATGGCTCAATTTTATGATCCTGAAGTGGCTTCAACTATTTTTGTGCCTTTAGCGAACAACGGTGCGGCGCTTGATATTGGCTCTGTGGCGCAGGGAGATGTGAACCCACCTCAATTGAGCATTCAAATCACCAATCAAGGAACACAAACTTTGTCGCTCGGTACAGTTTCATTACCAAATGGATTTGTTCTTACAAACCCGCTCAGTGCAACAAGTTTGGCCGCAGGAAGCAGTGCTGTTTTTTCAATCATGCTCGATAGTCATGTGTCTGGACCCAAATCAGGCCCTCTGCAGATCACAATCCCTGTCGGCGGAGTCACTTCATTCACTTTGCAACTGATCGGAGTCGTAAAATGACGAACCTGATAAACAAAGTAATAAACAGCTGGTTGCCACGGCATTTAACCTCCATCAAAGTCGCGTTATTAATTGGGGCTTTATCGATTTCATTGACCACTCTTTTTCAAAACTGTGGCGGCATGAATCCAATCGTCATAAACGATTTGCCGCTACCTGCACATGGGGTGAATTCGCCATTTTCTGGCGATAAGCTACATCTCAGCAACGCTTTTGTCGCCAAAACTGCCGCTGCCGGCGCTAGCTATTTAGCGAGTCGTACATCAGTCGCTTTTCCAGCGGGCACTGTTTTGAACTTCATTGTGAATGACACTTGTTTGATCAATAGAAATCAAAAGCGTCAGCCAAAGCCTATCTTCTTCATTGATAAATATGTGCCCCCCTCTTTGTTCTCAGGAACTTCTGAAAAATTTGATGACACAGTTTTAGCAATCGTTTTGCGTTCAGATGTGAGTCTAGATGGATTGAAGCGTGCCCTCAATGTTGATCCTTGTCTGATTGGTGCTTCGGACCCACGCAACGCTTCAGGTGGTTTGGCAGCTGCCACCTACAACGATCCGGGCTATCCCAGCCAACAAAATGTGATGACAGCGATTCGCTTTAGTGGGGCGGATTCGTTCTTTCAAACAGAAGTACCTACGTCACAAGTCAATGTTGCTACCATCGATACCGGATTTGATCTCACCAATACAGATAAAGGAACCGTCGTGACTCTGCCTGGCTCTGACCCCTTTGGTCTTAGCGATATTCCACAGGATACTGCGGGTCATGGCACACAAGTTGGTTCACTTATCAACGCAATTGGCAATAATGCTCTCGGCGTTGTCGGGTTGGCATTTAGAAATACTAAATTATTTCCAATCCGTGCTTTTGATGGCCAAGGCAAACCGCCTGCGCGGTTGCAAGGTGTTGGTGGATGGATTTTTGAAAATGTCAAAAGGGCAGTTAATAGTAATGCGGAAGTGATTAATTTGAGTTTTTCGTACACATCTCAGGGGTGTGATCCCGTTGTCGGTTACGCACTTTACAAAGCAATTGCTAATGGAAGCTTTTTTACGATTGCCGCTGGTCAGGGAATAAAGAGAGACAGCGCCGGAAACGACATTCCTGGGTTATTAGTTGCACCGAAAGAAAATGGCCCTTTGTACGAAAGTGACGATGCCTTTCCAGCCTGTTGGGGCCGCTATTTTAAAGGCGCGGTGACGGTGGGCGCTCTCACGACTGGCACGCATGCGCTGGCGCCGTTTTCAAATTGGGGTGGTGATGCTGTCGAGATAGCTGCACCTGGGACGGCAGTCAATACTTTTGATTTGAATAACAACTTGGTTACAGTGAATGGCACTTCGTTTGCGTCGGCTCAAGTGGCGGCAACAGCAGCGCTCATTATTGCTTATCATAAAGCAAAAGGTTGGTCCTACACACCTTGGTTGATTGAAGACATTCTACTCAACGGTAGCCCAACTGATTCAACTCTAGCTTCAGCAGCACAATCTGTTCACAATGGCCGTTATCTCGATATGAAGAGCATTGCCGATTATCTTGGAGTACTGGCCACAAAGACCGCAGATGAACGACGTCACGAGCCATCGGAAGACCCTGAAGATGGTGTCATCATCACCTCTGGAGCAGGCGACCCGAGCATGGGTACTCTCACAAGGCTTGAAGTTTATAGTGATTCTCCACTTGTGCAAAATTCAGATCGCTCTCAGTTGCAGGCAGTGGCCTATTTCTCCAACGGTTCTTACGAAGTCGTTACTTCGAACACGGCATTTACTTCGGGAAGTCCGGGTGTGCTCACTATCGGCTCAGGTGGCGTCGCCTATCCTGTTATTGGTGCTGTGGGGGCCGCAACAGTTACCGGAACCTATTTGGGTAGGAGTGCTAGCTACACCTTGTCGGTCGTGAACTTTAACGTTGTCAATGGTCTTAATGCCGTGCCAATCTCTCTGGAAATGGTAGCCAAGGGGACTTATCTCAATGCGCTTGCGCACTATTCTGATGGCAGCATTCGCGATGTCTCTCAAGATGTGAGCTGGAGTACCAGTACATCCATGTTGCATGTCGTCTTCGGTGACGGTTTTCTCAATTGGGATGTCAAGGCCCTCGGTGGCACATCCGCAACGGTGACCGCCCTTTATCGGGGTTTGATTGCCCAGCAGACTTTTGTAAAAGCTGTCTGTCCAATGAAGAGCCATAGCATGTATATGGCCGACGGTATCACTAGCCAAGTTATCACTTCAGTAACCGAAGGAGAGCCTCTCGGCTTCAATGACATGGTCAACCAAGGCTTGGAGCTTTCAGCAATCTGTACCGGTTTAGATCAAGATTTCTTGGGCTTTTACTTTGGGAACAACTACACGCTAACTTTTAGCTCTCCGCAGGCAGTTATGGACGCTGCTTTGAAAAGTAATCAAACACAAACTGTTTTAGCGGGGACTTACACGGTTGTCATCAATGGCACGTTCTACGGCGGGACAACTCCTGTCGATTTTACTGATCAGATCACTTTTCCAATTGTGGCTTCACCCGTCACGAGCATACAATTTAGTGCCGTCGATCAAGGCTATGTTGGTTATAATCCATTCAACGCTCCTCATGCCTCTGGCGCTGAATTTAAGGCTCAGTTGGTTCACCAGAACGGTATTATCACGCAGACTGGCACCTACGTTTGGACTTTGACTGACTCAGCTGGCAATTCACAACCAAGTCTAAGTAAACCAATGAACTGGATCAATTCTTTGGCTGATTCTGCCAATTTGGCTAATCAAGCACACATTTATTTGTTTTCAGCGGCCATTGGTGAGACATACACGGTGACTGTGCGTGAAACTGTTTCAGGTCTGTCAGCCAGCCACACAGTAACAGTTGGTGGCGGTCTTAATCATTACACTGGTACTTATCAAACGGCGCAATTGCCATCTTTAACAACCCCTACCAGGGCACCAACAACAGCCGGCGATTCACCGCTTTGTACAGGAGCCGCCTTAACGAATAAAATTGGCGGAGGTGATGGGACTTCTGCTAACCCTTATTTAATTTGCACGCCTAATCAGCTCTTTGCGACTGGAACACAAACTCCGTTGCCAGGTCAACCAACGCTTTATTATCAGTTGGGTAAATCACTTGATTTGAGTTCATTAGGAAATGTAGCTACAAGGGCCATTGATGGAGTAACCAACCCTATTGATTTCGATGGCATGAACCGGAGTATCAGTAATCTGACGATGGTTGATACGGCAAGTGCATGGGATACCGGTCTATTTTCGCGCGTTCACGGTGGTCATGTGCGAAATTTGCTGCTCATCAACCCAACAATGAGCGGTGGTAACCAAGTCGGGGCATTGGCGGGTGGTTTTGACGGACAGATAAGTCATTGTATTGTTATTGGAGGAAATATTTCGGGCGTGACTTATGTTGGTGGCTTAGTTGGTTCTGTTGGCCAAGGATCTCTTCTGATTGATCAGAGCTTCGTGTTGTCAAGTCAGGTGAGCTTGAGCACTCATATCGCCGGAGGGCTTATCGGGGGCAATTACGGTGGCCAACAGTTTACAATCAGTGGTTCGGGTGCTGAGGTGAGTATCAACAATTCAGGTCCACCTGGTTACGGTAATTCTTTGGGTGGACTTATCGGTGAAAGTGTTTCTTCTTCGGGTGCTCCATGCCTTAACGATGCAGACTTTGGTAAGAACTGCCCGTTAATTGTATCGAGTTATGCTAAGGGAAATATTCATAAAGGTCACGATGGTGTCGGTGGCCTCATTGGTTTGAACGCGACAACTGTCATTATTGATAGTGCTGCTGCGGTTGATGTTGAAGGCCAGGGAACTGGAACTGGAGGGTTGGTTGGTATATCAAATGGTTCGGCCTCGGGAAGAGGATCTGGAGCTTCAGGCTATGACTTTTCGGGCTTGATCTATGGTTCATTAGCCACCGGGCAAGTGGTTGGTGGTAACCTCAATACAGGCGGTTTAGTTGGGTATTCTAATTTGCAGATCATAGAAAAATCGAGTGCTTCAGGGAACGTCACTGGGGGTTCGGTGATGGGCGGATTGATTGGCGAGAGCAACGGCTTTAACCAAATTTATAATTGCACCACGACTTCGACAGTGATTGGCAGCGGCAGCAATGTCGCTGGATTCATTGGAATGAAATCAGCACTGGTGGATTTAGAGAACGGAGCTGCTCACAATGTGGATGACCTTTACTCAGGTAATAATTGGAACAAATCAATGAACTCAAGTTTGCAAGGAGTTGGAAGTTATTTGGGGAGTTTACGGTCAGTTATCAATGGAATATCTCCTTAAACCTAACTTTAGGTTGAGTAAAACATAAGTCACAGACTGCCGCCTTTCTTTCAGTCACAAATGAGAAGTCCTTTTCTAAGGCCGCAAAACTGATGAATATCAGTCAATCTGCTGTGAGTCGGCAAATTCAATTGCTTGAGAGCGAACTCAAATGCCAACTGATCATTCGTTCTAATAAAATTTTTTTTCTAACCCCAGCGGGGGAACGACTCTACCAACAAAGCCGTCAGTTCGACCAATGGTGTGAGCTGCATTTCTCAAAGGAGATTCCAGAGATCCGTATTGGTTGTCTAGAAGGAGTGCTGGATTCTTGGCTGATAGCCAAATTAAAACGAATTAAATCTCCAGATTTCCCAAACCTAGACATTCAAATTCTAACCGATAATAAAATCCATATGGCGCTCAATCAAGGGCAATTAGATATTGTTTCCCAATCCGCCTCGCTTGATTCAAGCGTCAAATGGCTCTTGAATCTATTTTTTATAAAACATCGAGTTCCACCAAACTGGATTATCATAATTCGGATCGCTGAATTTTACGTCAATTCTAGAATTTCCGCTAATTTGGTCGCGAATTCCTATTACGACACCATCCAAATTACCGTGTGTGGTTCTTGCATAAACGGCATCACCCACACAAAAATTGTCTCCTGTGGAATTGTGAGTACATCCCTTGGTTCGTGAATAATCAAACTCCCAATAAGCTGCCCTCCGCGTGTCACCATTTGGGAGCCGGGGGCACCCAGAAAACATGAAATTTCTACCAAAATTTTGGCCCCACCTTATGTGACCGAACCCTCGGTCAGTAGAATTCCATCCAATCAAAAACAAATTCAATCAGTTAAGGCTGGTGATATTTTGCACCCCGCTCACATGACCGGCCTCACGTCCACCGACATTTACACATACCTTGTTTATAAACTATTATTACTATCAATGACTTGCCCATCTTTTTCATTCGCCGCTGAACTCAATTTATGACCGGCACTTCGGTCAAACAATCTCAATTTCTGCGACTGCACTTTGGTGAAAAGTAAAATCTATTTATCTAATTTCAACAGGTTACGTGTCTTTCCCGAAGTTCTCGCACTATGGCACAGCCCTGTCATTCTGGCTACCGCCATATTTGTTTGCGCCCAGTCTACGGCAATGTAATGATCGTACATGGTCTCCCTCCTAAGGTATGGATTGATCGTTAA
>JAYVXN010000204.1:0-6289 GCA_043785085.1 Bdellovibrionales bacterium
GGCGGAGATGAAATCGGATTATTACCAGGGATTTTTAGACGAGGTCAGCCGGAGTTTCGCGTTTTGTATTCGCGAGCTGCGCGAGCCTCTTCGGTCGCAAGTGGCCCTCGCCTATTTGCTCTGCCGAATTCTCGACACAAATGAGGACGCGCATTTCACCGACCGCTGGCAGCAGTTGCGCCTAATGAATGAGTTTGGCGGATTTTTAATCAAACCTCCGTCGCGCCAAAAGGTCGCGCTGTGGCTCGACCAGATGCCTTTGTCGCAACTCGAGTCTGCGGAGCGGCGTTTGCTGAATGAGACCTATTCTCTCATGGCTGATTACCACGCGCTCCCTGAAAGACAGAAACAGATTTTAAAAGATACGGTCTTGAGCATGAAAAGCGGCATGGCCTATTTTTTACGAGCGACGCAAGGGTCAACTGGCCTTCAACTCAAGTCACTCACGGATCTCAATCGGTATTGTTTTTTTGTGGCTGGAATTGTCGGAGAAATGCTGACCCGGCTCGTCTCGGCTAGCAACCGTCACTACCCGCTGACTCCCGAGAGACTTTTGCGCTCCCATCAATTCGGCCTGTTCTTGCAAAAAATCAATATCTTAAAAGATCAACTCAAGGATGAAGAGCAAGGCCGGAGGCTCGTAGATTCGGTTGACGACATTTGGAGCAGCCTGAGCGAAAATGCCCAAGGAGCGTTCCAATATTTAATTGATATTCCACTGAATGAAAAGGAATATCGACTGTTTTGCGCTTGGTCGCTGTTTTTGGGATTGGCCTCGATTCCGTATATCAAAATCAGCTGGGCTAAGAAATATTTGAATAAAATTCCCCGTGCTCTGACTCAGCGAATTCTCACTGACGTCAGTGCGGCCGTTTTCGACAATGAAAAACTCGCTCTACTTTTCGCAAAAATGAAGCTTAAAAACAGCAAAGGTATTTCATTTAAAGCAGATGCCAATGGTCAGTTTCAACACTTTCACTTTCTCTACCGCGGTCATGTGCCGAACGATCACTTAGGTCATCTCGGTATGTTGGAGATGAGTCATGAGCCTTAAAGGGGCCTTGCTGGGCTATGGTTACATTTCAAGCCAGGGACATGCGCCGGCATACCTTGGCCGCAAGGATGTGGAAATCACCGCCGTTGCCGATGTCTGTGACGGTCGCAGAGCCATTGCTCGGCAGCAGTTTCCCAAAGCCCATATCTATTCCGATCCGTATGCATTACTCAAATCTGAGGCGGCGAACTTAGACTTCGTTGACATTGCGACGCCACCACAAGCGCATGCCCCTCTCGCCGAAGCCGCACTGAAGGTGGGCCTACATGTCTTATGTGAGAAACCCTTGACCACTGACGTGTACTCAGCTGAAAAACTTTTGCTGACGGCAAAGGCCGCACAGCGGGTTTTATTTCCGTGCCACAATTACAAACACGCGCCAGTCGTTAAAGCCGTACGAGAAATTCTCGACAGCGGAAGACTGGGTCAGGTTCGCTCAGTGACACTCAACACTTTTCGGACGACCCATGCGCGAGGTGTTTCAGAATGGCGTCCGCATTGGCGGCGAGACCCAGAAACCGCCGGTGGCGGTATTGCGACCGATCACGGCATCCACAGTCTTTATTTAATCTTCGAATGGATGCGAGCCTACCCGACAAGCATTGCTGCAAAAATGACGACTCTTGACCCCGGTCCAGACCGCTTCACCACCGAAGACAATGTCCAATGTCTTTTGAGCTTTCCGACGGGACTGGCACAAATGAATTTATCTTGGACAGCGGGCGTGCGCCAGGTCGTGTATCTCATTCAATGTGAAAAGGGAGCTCTGAATATTGAAGACGATCACGTGAAAATCAATCAGATGATTTCAGCCCCCCCTCAGCCCTTTGCATGGCAGCAAACGGAGTACACGATCGCTTCTGATTGGATGGATGCCAGTCATCAAAACTGGTTTAATTCCTTATTTGATCAGTTTTACCGCGCAATTGAAAATCGTGAAATTGTCAATTCATCGCTCTCAGACGCCATTGCTTGCGTGCGTACGATTTCCTGCGCCTACCAGTCCGCTCGTCAAGACTGCCGCGAAATCAAAATAACTTAAATAAGAAGTATCGGATTAGGGAATGCGAATGACCGTGTCGGCAAACCGCGTCGTTGCGCCGGTCACGAACAAGCGATAAGGCTTAATGGCAATCGTCATCGACGTCAGCATTTTGACTCGCGCTCGCAGCTGCGTTCCCTTCGGAACCACCAACTGAATCCAATTCATGTAAAGCGGTGAACTTGAGGAAGCGACCACTTTGCCATTGGCCGTCGCGATTTCTAAAGTGAAATTATCACCGATCACCTCAGGCACCACGTTGATGGTGACGATTTGATCTTCATTGGCTTGAAACGGATATTCATCCACTTCGGAGTAAAATGTGAAGGCGTCGGAAATGCTTCCCTCCACCATGAATGAGGTGTCGTTGTTTTTCAGTTTTTTGGCGTCATCTTCGTCGTATTTTTCATAGAGATCAAAACTTTGCGGATGATCACTATCTTGAAAAGCCTGGGCTTGACGTACAATTTGTCCTTGGTGCGTGTAATTGCCGTGACTATCCACTTTAAAGCCGTGGGCGCCCACGGGACCGAGCGGCCCAAGCGGGCCCAGTGCTCCGAGTGGACCCAGCGGACCAACGACCGACCAAATTCCACCCGCTTGTAACTGCCGTGAATACTGATTGATCTGCGGAAGCAGGACCTCGTAAGCATTAGCCGATAGCGGTCCATTCGGACCCAGTGGTCCTTGGCTGCTCAGTGGTCCGCCATTTAACGAGAGAAAGTGCGACCACTGACTCCAATCCGGAAACATCTTAAACACCTCTGTCACATTCCAAGAATTATCCCCAATCGGACCGAGTGCTCCCAGCGGGCCGCTCGGTCCGACGGGGCCGAAATCACCAAGTGCGGTTAGTAACGAGTCGGCGATGAAATCTGTTGGCAGTGGCGGAACGACGTCAGTAAAAACCCCGCCCAAGTGATCGATTTGTTCGGCCGTCACTAACGTCCGTAACCGGAGAGCACCCGGGACAATTTGCGGCCCAGGACCAGGCTTTTGGGTGGCTGCGGCTTCAACGGTGTAAGTCGTGAGTAGCACCAAAACAAGAGAGATTTTCGAAAGCAGGGCGCGTTGGACGATGGTCATTTCATTCTCTTTCATTTGAAGTTCGTGCTTCCGAAACTGCAAGTGCTATGCCCTCTCTAATCGAAACTCAACTGAGCTCCAAGACTTTACGCGAGAACCGGCGTCTAAGCGCTCGACAGGGCCGCCATTTTTGCGCCACTACTTTGCTGACGTCGCACCTATCGAATACAAGGAGCGCTCTTAAAATCCAATAGATAACACATATATAAAGATTATGCTGCAAGGCAGTAATACGTCGCTCTGGACGACTGTATATGCGCAAAACTTTTCGCAAAATCAAGTGAGATCCAAGCATTGGCGTTGCGGCTAAAAGCTGATATAATCACTCTTTACCCAAAATGGAGTCTTGAGCTGATGAAACTTGAAGGGCGCTGCCGCGGCGAATTTGAAGTGACGATTCGCATGAGAGGCTTTGACTATTTTCGAAGCCGTGCCGTGAAACTCGCCAGTGTCAGCGAGTTTGAAGCGCAATTCGAAGTCACTGGCACTCAGCTATATAATGTATCTCTGGATTGGTCGGCAGTTTCGCAACGAGCCAGCATCAAAGCCTCGTGTAGTTGCGCCTATTTCATAGCCGGATCAAACTGCAAACATCTCTGGGCCACTTTACTTGAAATGGATCGTGGCGGCCTCAATATGAAGATTCCGGGCTCAGAGACCCTCGCACTCAGCAATCAGTTTGCGGTCTTTTCGCCACCGCCGCCTGAGCCGGTAATTGAAACAGTTTACCAAGAGGAGAGCGACGACGAACCAATGTTTTCGGAAACCTCGTCATGGAAATCTTTTTTCATTAATCGCACGGAAGTTCCAAGCGAATCTCAATTGCAAAAACCGCTCAATCCAGCAACGCGATTGCGCAAACGTTATGCGATTTTTATTTTAAATTTGGAAGAATCAAGACGCAAAGGCCGCCTCGTTCTTGAACTTGGCTTTCGCGAAAAACTCAAAGACGGCGCCTGGGGCGTGTTGAAGTCCGCGCAGTGGACGGTCACTGAAATCGATCAATACAGTGACCCGGCTGATCAGGAACTCATCGGACTTCTTCTCAGTCCGGCGAATCAAATCAACCATTACCAAGGGCTGCCATCAGGACCACAACGGCGCACACCCGTCCACGCCGCCTTAGCCGATCTTATTTTGCAGCGGCTTTTACAGTCGAAGAAGTTTTTTCTCTTCCCGGTCAGCGCTGAAAAAGAAGAGCTTTCGAATGTCAGTTTTGATCTCGAAAAATGGAACTTTGAACTCACCATCAAAGATGAAGCCGATGTCTATGTCATCTGCGGACTGTTGCGCCGGGGTGATGACACTGTTGAACTCGATCACCCCACCTGCCTTGCGGTTCTCGAATCTGGGCATGCGCTTTTGCCGGACAAAGTGGTGTGCACGGATTGGAAACAGCATTTTCAGCTAGCGCGCCGTCTGCGTTCGATACCCTTGCGCGTCCCTAAAACCGAAGAAAATGAATTGCTCGAAAAATTAATGACGGGCACCGGTCTGCCGCCGATCCACTGGCCAGAATCCTTGCAGTGGCCTGTCCATGAGATCGAACCGCAAGCGGTTGCTCGTTTGCGCTTTTTTGTGCCTGGGAAAACTGAGCGCGTTTGGCTTGAGCCGGTGATGCACTATCGCAGCTTTGAAGTTCGCCCGACCTCACACGAAGAATATGTTTTTAGTTTCAATGATCGTACCCGCCTCAAACGAAACTGGACGACAGAGAAAAAATTGATGACAGCCCTCGAGTCTCTCTTAGTACCAGAGGCTCGCCTCATGAATCGCGAGAAAATCAGCAGTGATTTTTTCAAGGATTCTTATTTTCAAGTGATTCAAGAACTGCTTAAAAAAGGCTGGCAGGTTGAAATCGAGCAAGACAAAGTCATTGCGGCCGACCAGATGGACTGGCAAATGAACTCCTCAGGCATTGATTGGTTTGATCTCAATGCCGAATTTCGCTTTAATCAATCGCAAATCTCGCTGGCGCAACTATTGAGCTCTCGGCAAAAAGGCGAAAAGTTCGTTCGTCTGGAGTCAGGAGAATGGGGCCTTTTATCAAACGAATGGGTGACGAAGCTGGATTATTTACTAGAGGCCGGCACCGCGCAAAAAGACGGAGTCTTGCGTTTTCCGAAATCAGCTCTCCCGCTTTTTAAACCTTGGTTGGATGAGCTGCCGTCATTAAAAATCGGCGACGACCTCGTGAAGGCACTCAAGCATCTCGATCAACTGACGGCGCCGGTCGCTGCGGAAACGCCGAAAAAATTTAAAGGTGAGCTGCGGGCCTATCAAGCCGAAGGCGTGGGTTGGATGCAAGCTCTCGCTGCGATTCAATTCGGCGGAGTTTTGGCCGACGATATGGGTTTGGGTAAAACCATTCAGGTCATTGCTTTTTTACTCTCACAAGAAAAGTCGCGACAGGCTCCGGCTTTGATTGTCGTGCCGAAAAGTCTGATTTTTAACTGGCAAAACGAAATGTCGCGTTTTGCCCCGAGTTTATCGGTCATTAATTTTACTGGTAGTGCGCGCGGTGCGCTGAAACCGGGCGCTAAAGATATCGTGTTGACGACCTATCACACCCTTCGTCAGGACATTGAAAAATTCGCGCCCGTTCCCTTTCATGCGGTCTTTTTGGACGAGGCCCAAAACATCAAAAATCCGTCCTCGCAGATTGCCCAGGCCGTCTATCAGTTGCAATCTCAACATCGTTGGGCACTGACCGGAACCCCGATTGAAAACTCGCTTCGCGATCTGTTTTCGATTTTGCATTTTACCAATCCCGGGCTGATTCCGAACCGGGTGGCAAAAACCTTTGGCGACGCCAAAGCCGGTGCTGTGCCCAAAGAGAATCTCGATCGTCTCGCGCGCGCCGTTCGCCCCTTTCTCCTGCGCCGCACGAAAGACGATGTTCTGAAAGACTTGCCGGATAAATCAGAACAAATTTTGTTTTGTGATTTGGAAGACGAGCAAAAACAGCACTATGAATCCCTCCGGCACCATTACCGCCTGAGCTTAAAAAAGCAAATTGCTTCATCAGGACTGAATAAAAGCAAAATGCATGTGCTCGAAGCTCTCTTGCGTCTTCGTCAGGCGAGCTGTCATTCGGCTCTCATTGA
>JAYVXN010000205.1:0-6268 GCA_043785085.1 Bdellovibrionales bacterium
TGAAACCACGCCAGCCCTCCGACGGCTAGGAGAACCACGATCCATGTCGCTTTTTTCATCGCCGACCTCCTTTAGAGTGGGGAGTCTTTTTCGCAGGGAGCACTTCAGGAGCTGTTCGTTTTTGAATGGTTTCTTCTGGGTGACCCTGACGAAATATTCTAAACTCAACTCGCCGATTTTGCTGTCGGCCCTGATAGTTTCCGTTATCCGCGACGGGTTTAGTTTTTCCATATCCTGTTGCTTCAATTTTACCAGGAGGAAGATCCGAGTGTCTCTCAATAAGATAACGGCGGACTTCCTCAGCTCGTCGTTGTGACAGCTCTAAGTTATAAGAAGCACTGCCAATTGAATCGGTGTGGCCTTCGATAATCAGACGATTAAAACCCTTTTTTATCAAATGATCGTGTATCATTTCGAGATCATGATGCGAGCCTCTGCGAATTTTTTCGGAATTAAAGTCGAAGAGAACTTCGGCCCGTAAACGCACGACATAGTATTGACTGGTACTTTCGACGACTTTAAGGGATGTGGTTTCATCACCAATATCTGGAACGTCTGGTTCTGGCTCAATAAGATCATCTTTGCCGACAGGCTCAGCCGGTCGTGGCGTGGGTCGAGGAAATATTCGCGCGGGCACCTTGGTGGGCTTTGTGTCACACAGCGGACCCCAGGCAAAATTTACGCCAGTGTAGACGCGCCAATCTGGTGTCGCCGTGCCACTCTGTAAAGCGGTGCCACCGCCAAAATGAATCGCCATTTGGTGATTCACATCGACTTTAACGCCCATGAGTCCTTCCAGAGAGCTTTGACTTCGAGCCGTGGTGTATTGATCGACAGCTTCTAAAACCTGCGCACCAATCAACTCGGCTATAAACTTGGTATCGATACTTGCAAAAAGATAACTGGCCGCCGCGGAATAAATAAACTGATTTTTAAAGGGTGTAAAGGGTACGCCCGGCAATGGGTCGCCCGGGTTTCGCAAACGGTATCCAAGATTCACGCCTAGAGCCCATGAACTGATTGTGGTGTCGGCTGCGACTTCCAAGTTCAAGGTCGGCCCGGGATTTGAACCAGTGTAGGGGTTGTCTGAAATTTGGTTGAAATTGAGTGAGCCAATCACGGCCACGCCGCCCGAATCATCGCCAAGCAGTCGGTATTTTGAATTGAGGGTGACGTCGGCGAGTCCATCTGTTTTAAAATAACTGGTGTAATAAGGGTTATGCACTTGAGACGCCGAAACAAACTGCAGATTAATGCCGGCATCCCAATTTTTATCGATACCAATGCCACCGTTTAAGTCGATGCCCATCATTCGATCATCGACTTTTTGTCCGGAAAAATAATTGTTGTAGTTTTTTGTGTAAGTCAGGGTATTAGCTGCGTAATTTAAAAACAAGCCTGTATTCAAAATGCACGGCTTCAATGTTTCTGAGGATTGGACGGTCACGAAGTCAAGACCGCTCGTGATTGGATTGAAGTTTTGATAATCCGTACCGCAAATATTGGCGCCGGCAAGGCTGGCCCCGAAAGTGAGCAAACTTACCGTCAAGAATAAATTAAGATTTAAGCGCGTCTTCCATGATGCCATTTTTACTTCATCTCGTTATCGTGTACGAACCCCACCCGCTCTGGTGGTCGGATTGGTGGTTGGGCCGCCTTCAGACGTCGGAGGCATTGGCGGTGGTGCCATTGTCGGTGGAATCACAATCGACGTTGTGCCAATTCCGACAATTGGATTCAAAGGCACTACCGAGCGGCCCCTCTTCTTTCCGTGACGAGTGAAGGCATAAGTTGTACCGGCCACGACGACAAGGGCCGCACCAATCGCTAATCCATACTTGCCAAAAAAGCTGGTGTCTTTCTTCTTTTCTCGAGTGTCCGCGACGGGTGGCGGAGGATCAGAAGGTTTGTCCTGTTCACAAGTGGTTCTGGTCTTATCAAAAACATAACCATCAGCGCAATCACAAGTACTGCCTCTCTGAGTTTCGCTGGTATCACGACACTTTGGTGTACAAATTTTATTGTTTACATCATAAAGCAATGGATTAGTCGACACACAGGCACAGGTGTGCGGGTCCGCGTCGTTCACACACTTGATGGCCAATGCGGGCGGTGGCTTTGGCGGAGTTGCCGGGCAAAGACTTGATGGCTGATAGACTGCCATTTCCTGGCAGACCACTGTTTCGAAGTTGATCAGGCGCTTTTCTAAAGCGTCACAAGCCTCAATTTGATCTGGACGTGAGGTCAGATCTTTACAAACTTCGCGCGATTTTTGAATATGGTCCTGAAGGTTGCTAAGAAAACCTTCGAGTTTTTTATAGTCATCGGGTGAAACTTTTCCGCCAGCAAGCAAATTGACGTTCAGATTTTCTTCGACTGATTTGATTAAAGCGAGTTTGTCTTCTGGGGTGTCGATCGGAGATTTACCACCGCAATTCTCGGTTGCGTGATTATCAGCGGTCACACAAATGGCACTTTTACCCTGTCCGGCCCTTTGATAACCGTAAACATAAGGATTACACGCAATATTGCCACTGCCGCAATTTTGTGTCGGCGGATATTGCTGTAACTGTTTGGTCGCAATCAAGCTACAAACCGCGCCGCCTTTGGCCTGACCGTAGGTCGTCAACCATCCCGCAAAAATACAAGGCTGCCCGACTTTGACGTCGGCCTGTGCTGTCTCTGACTGAAGAAGAAACACTGGAAGCGGAATCCAGTTGAACGCCGACTTTTCATTTTTATTCAGAGTGTTCTGGAGCTTAAACAAGGCGTCGTAAATATAGCGAAGGCGATAAAGATAGTAAGCTCGACCTCGTTTCGACATTGAATAAAAATCTTTTGCACTGATTATTCCGAACTTTCGACTGGTCGGGTTGACCTCTTTGATGTGTTTCGTCTGCGCGATCACATGAGTGATTTTATCAGCTGCGAGCTTCGCATCGGAAAAATCCTCTTCGTTGAGACGTTGATCATTAACCTTGATCAGCGTCTGATCGCCATCCATGTCTTCGATATAATAAGTGCCCCCGTCATCTTTAACTAGAATTCGGGTCGCCGGTTTGCCATTGGTATCGCGGAATTTTTGAATTTCAATTTTCGGAATCTTTGCTTTCGGTTCGCGAAGCACAAGATTTTCAATTTCATCGTGCCACGCCGGCGGAATGTATTCTTTGTTTTGCGTATAAAACTCCGCCAGACTTGTACTCACTTTATTGTTCGCAGCCCAAGATTCCAAATTCGTGATTGGAGTTTTATTTTGTGCGGCGGCCAAAGCCTCACTCATCAGAAATGAATTGAGACTTAATGAAACGCAGAGTGCCGTAATGGTGGCAAACCGAAACGATTTCAGATGCGACTCCTTGGTTACCTCTCAGTATAGAAACTTGGACCCTTCACCACAATAGGCCAAGGTCGAGATATCGGCGCTCTCGGATATATAATCAAAACCTGTTTTTATCGGTGGGCAGGCAAAAGAAATCAGCTCGAAGCTTGCTGGCTCAGTCTCTGGTCCAGGACCGGGTCCGGGCTCTGCCCTAGCCTCTTACGACGACGCCGAGGAATATGCGCGCAGCGCCCGGTCACAGATCCAGCGGACTAAAAAAGTAAAGGCAAGGGTGACTGCGACCATTTGTGCAATCAAATAGAAGTTTGACTCTTCAAACAGCGAGCGCGCCGGAAACGACGACATCATACAGCACGGCAAAACTGTCGTTAACACCAAGCGCACCACGCCCGTAAATATCCGATCGGGCTTTTCCAGAAACCGCGTGAAATTCCAGAATAAGGCATCGAGTCCGCGATTGGAGTGGGTCCAAAATACTGGATCATGCCTGAGATACTTTTTGATCTATGGCACCGAAAAGGCTAACGCCTTTGTCATTTTTCATTTCAATGCGAATCCGATCGCCAACTTTCATAAATGGAGTTTTCGCCTGGCCGTCATTGATGGTCTCAATCATACGGCGCTCAGCCAGACAGCTGCTACCGCGAGTGACATCGTCATTTGAGACTGTGCCGCTGCCGATAATCGTGCCGGCACTGAGATTGCGAGTTTTCGCGGCGTGTGCAATTAACTGACCAAAATGAAAGTGCATGGCACCGGCATCCGCATTTCCAAAAAACTGACCATTGTATTCGACTAAGAGCGGCAGATGCACCCGGCCTTCGCGCCAAGCTGAACCCAGCTCATCGGGCGTGACGGTAAAGGGCGCAAAGGCCGAAGAAGGTTTGCTTTGAAAGAAGCCAAATCCAGAAGCCAATTCCTCCGGGATCAACCCGCGCAATGAAACGTCATTCACAATCATAAAAAGCAAAATATGATCGAGGGCTTTTTCAGGAGTCACTCCCATCGGCACATTGTCTGTGATGACCGCGACTTCACCTTCGAAGTCCGTACCGTGCGCAAAATCAAGCTGTGGGATGTTTTGCGTCGGCGCCAGAAAATCATCACTGCCGCCCTGATACATTAAAGGAACTTGATAAAGTGTTTCGGGCATCGGCGCTTTGCGAGCCATCCGCACAAGCTTCACATGATGAAGAAAAGCCGAACCATCTGCCCACTGAAAGGCTCTGGGTAATGGTGAATGAAAGCGACTCTCATCAACTGACATGACATCCGACAATTGCCCGGAATTGAGGCGTCTTGAGAGGACTTCCAGATGGGGCTTAATATTCAGCCAGTTTTCCACCGCCTGACGTAAACTTGGAACGATATGTGTCGCAAGTGCTGCCTTTTTACCGTCGCTACTCACCACGACCAGCTCTCCATCTCGTGAATTTGCTGATTTCAGGCTTCCCAGCTTCATTTTACGCTCCTCGTCTGATCGATTCTGTGCCAATTTAATAAAAAGCTACTTGATTGTCTACGTGCCAAGCACGAAATTTACGTCACGAGGTGTGTATGTCTGAAACCATTCTTTATAGTTACTTTCGCAGCTCTGCTGCTTACCGCGTGCGAATTGCTTTAAACCTGAAAGAAGTCCCCTACGAGTACAGGCCCGTGCATTTGGTGAACAATGGGGGCGAACAGAATCTTCCAGATTACCGCAAACTGAATCCTAGCGGGGAAGTGCCGACGTTTATTCACAACGGAAAATCCTTGTCACAATCCATGGCGATCATTCAGTACCTGGATGATGTGTTTCCTAATCCCCCGCTTTTCCCGAAAGACCCTTACGAGAAAGCCCATGTTCTACAAATTTGTGAAATTATCAATAGCGGTATTCAGCCACTGGGTAATTTAAAAGTTTTGCATGAGCTCGAGAAACGCGCCAGTTTCGATCAGAAAATGAAATCAGATTGGTCGTCCTATTGGATCGCACGCGGCCTTGATAATCTCGAGAAACACCTGCAGGGTTTTGCTGGCTCTTATTGCTTTGGTAATCAGATCACTGCGGCCGATTTGTTTTTGGTTCCGCAGATTTACAATGCACATCGACACAATGTCTCTCTGAATAACTTTCCTCTGGCGACACGGATTTATCGCAGTTGCTCAGAGCTGGCGCCGTTTCAGAAGGCGTCGCCGGAAGCACAGCCGGATGCGCCTAAAATGACCTAAACTGGCCCCTTATATTGTTGCGATTGCCAGTGATTGCGCGGCTGCGACTGCGACTGGCGATGTCGCCAGCGAACGCACCACATGGTAAAGGCGAAAACTTAAGCCCAATAAAATCACCGCCACTGATTGGTGCAGCACCGTTACCGAGGGGGGAATAAAAAACTTCAAATTTGCCACCCCAATACAAATCTGCGTGAGAACGAGAACCTGCATAAGGATAATCAAGCGCTTCAATTGCCCGGTCATCCACGGCTCATGCCGTCGAAGGTGCATGAACGTCCCCACCGACAAAATTAAAAAAGCGACCAAATAAGCACCGAAGCGATGCATGACCTGAAGTCCAATGGGGCCCTCAAGCGTCGGAATCCACTGGCCATTGCAGGTCGGAAAATCAACGCAGACCAAGCCCGCATAAGACGAAGCCACCAGTCCACCTAAGAACATTTGACCAAATACAGCGACCGGTAAAATTCCTGTAAAATAACGTAGATATCTCGGAAGTGCGACCCGCGACTTTTCAATTCCAGGCACACTGAGAAAACTGATCCACAAAACGCAAACATAAAATGTTGTTGCCAGCATCAGGTGAGAGGTCACAATCCCCACCCGTAAAAGCTTAAGAACAGTCAAGCCGCCCATGAGAATTTGCAAGAGCAAAACAAAAACCGCTGCACCCGCAAACCACTTCGCGCTTCGCGAAACCCAGCGTGA
>JAYVXN010000206.1:0-1833 GCA_043785085.1 Bdellovibrionales bacterium
CAATTCCCAACTGCGTGGGATCGGATTAAACAGAAAGCAGTTTCTATTTAATCCACTCTGACACGTCTCCGTTTTTTATCTGTAGGATATCTTTTCTGACTCCATACACTAAGTTCTAACAAATATTTGGATTGTTCGCGACTTTTCAAGACTTCTCTTTTAAGGGATTATGCGGTACCGTGTGTGCGGAACGAAAGTTCGCCAACGACTACATCCCATGAAAGGGGACTGGTATGGACGTACAAACAGCTGATCGTCTTCGGCAGGAGTATCCTCTTGATGGTACTGATGTCGCCGAAGGAAAGACCAAGAAGATTCGTCGCCTCGTTGGTGACGATCGCGTGTCCGTTTTTTCCAAAGACGACATTACCGCGGGCGATGGCCTCAAACACGACCTTATTCAAGGTAAGGGGGTGTTGGCAAACGAAACCACCTGTCACATCTTTCGACTTCTGAAGGAATGCGGCCTTCCAGTGGCATTTGTCGAGCAGGATGGTCCTGATTCATTCATTGCCCCCGAGTGTCAGATGCTTCCTTATGAGGTAGTTGTTCGGCGCGAAGCGTTGGGCTCCTATCTCAAGCGGCATCCGTATCTTCAGAGGCGGCACTATTTTCCCAAGCTTGTTGTTGAATTCTATCTCAAGACCAAGGACAGGGATTGGAAAGGAATACAACTCATCTGTGATGACCCGTTGATGCAATATGTACAGGAGGCTGATGAAATTCAGCTCTTCGATCCAGCAAAACCTATCCATGGGCAACAACCGTTTCTTACGTTGCCGGCGTCGGAGGTATTCACCGCAAAGGAGCAGTGGAAACATTTTCCCAAAATGGAGCGGTTAGCCAAAGTAGCATTTCTGATTCTTGAGAAAGCGTGGCAGATTTTGGGTTTTTGCTACGTCGACTTTAAGGTCGAATTCGGCCGCACTCTCAACGACGAGTTGTTGCTTGCAGACACGATCGATAGCGACTCTGGTCGACTGCTCGACCAGGCAGGAAAACATGTCGATAAACAGTACTATCGGGATGGTGGAGATCTGGACAACACCAAGCGGTTATATGAGCTTGTGGCAAACTTGACGTCTCAGTTCAAATTGCCGCGCCAGCAGATCATACTCTGGCGTGGATCGGCGTCGGATAATATGGAAGCTTTTTTGAAGGCAGTCGAAGCTTTCGGGGCGGAGTTTCCTCAAAATTTCGATATGCCCATTGTTACTCACTCTGCGCACAAAGAGCCGGCGCAAGCAATCGAGGCTTTGGATCGCATGCTTCAGGCGGTACCAAACTCGGTTGTGATTGTGTACGTTGGGTTGAGTAATGCTGCTGGCCCTATGCTATCTGCCACATCGACAGCTACAGTAATCGCTGTGCCAGCCAGTATCACTGAGTTTTCGGATGACGTCTGGTCGTCTCTGCGTACACCGGGAGATGTACCAGTCTCCGTTGTTTTGAGGCCTGCAAACGCGATCATGAATGCTCTACAAATACTTTCATTAAACAACCCGTTTTTCTATGCGTTGTTACGTGAAAGAATTGAAAAGCGGAGGGTCAACACCCTGCTCATCTGACACACGGGGGCTTAGTGCTTACAATATAGTTTTTATGAGAGCCCATAAAGCTCTCTTTTTTATTTCCTTAATTGACGAGCGTCGAGGTGTATAAGCAGAGATGCTACACTAAAGACAAAATGATTCGCAGATATCTACTGCCCGGTTGTCTTTTGCTCGCTCTTGGAATGGCGATTATGTATCTCTATGGTGCCGATATGCCCGTACTCCACCCACAGGGCCCTGTCGCCTACGCGGAGCGCTCTGTCATGATTGTCACACTTCT
>JAYVXN010000207.1:0-6206 GCA_043785085.1 Bdellovibrionales bacterium
ATGGCGTAGGTGCTTACGCATCATGAAGACCTTTTTCTGGTCGTCTTTCATTTGCTCAGCCATCTGTTTAATACACTCAGCTGTGAACTGTTCGACCTCTGCTATACGCAGCCAACGCTCCATTCCTTCACGCCAAATATGATCAAATTCATATATCATTTTCTCTTGAAGTGCGCGAATCACGCCTGAATACGTCAAGGGGCCGAAACGGTGCGTGGCTTTCTGTACGAACCATTCAGTTTTTTCGTCACCCGGCAATTCAATAGTTTCTTTTGCCTTTTGCAGCGGATTTGGGGTTTCAGTCATTTTCGGCTGTTCGACTTTTTGAGCCATCGGTGGGGCTTTGGTTGGACGCTTGGCCTTTAAAGTTTGAATGAGACTTTGGCACTCCATTAACGGAATCCAATCACCACGATCGTCTTCAAAAATAAAATCAGTTGCTTGAATTTCGCCCGAGGCAAGGCGCCTTACGATCTCTTCAGTCGTCCATGGGCCGAGATTTTGCTCACCGTGAGATACGAAATACAAAGTTTGCATCGAACACCTATTCCTTTAAACACGGGCAACGCGGGATTGTTCCCTCTTCACTACCTCTCCACTACCTCTTCACTACGATGCTCTTCGTAAATGCCGACCTCTCCCTTTAGGTTAATGTTTGGTCTGTTTCAATCTTGATCGGCCAGTGGAATTTGATCTCAGGTTGATTCACCGTGAAGGCGAAAAATGACAAAGTTTTGATCAGCTTGACTTCAATTGTGGGCCGGCCAAAGATTTACGATATGCAAAACCCATCACGCCTCGAAAACACTCGATTTAGCCAAGCGATCTTACTCAATAAGATGGTCTGGATGGCCTTAACTTGTTCCGTCATCGCTTATGGCCTGGTTGGCTATGTCCTCGGCCATCGAACTCTCGGGGCAGATGCCCGTTCAGTTCAGGGTGGCATTCAATCGGTCGGCCTAAGTTTGGCGGTCTTTGGCGGCCTCATCTCGCTCATTTTTAGACGTATTTATTTTTCTGAGACACGCCTCAAAAAAAGCACTCAGTCAACTGAGCAACTCATGAAGCGCTGGACCCTTGGAAATATCATCTGTTGGTCACTGAATGATTTTGTTGCCATCGCTGGACTACTGATGACGTTTTTTAGCGGCGATTACCACAGTCAGCTGCCTTATGTAGCAGCCGCACTGCTTTTAAATGCTTATATGTTTCCGAAAGCTCCAGAGTTTCTGGAGGCGGCACTTACTTTGAAGCAGTGAACCGATCGCGAGCGATCACTTCTTTCATATAGCCTGTGAAGAACTCTTTGGCTAATTGCGACGATTTAACCCGCCATTTCTTTTCGTTAACCGTCAAAGCGGCAACGGCGATGCGTTCACCCTTGTAGCGGGCATAACCGATAAACCAATCACATTTTCCCTGCGGGTTGAGCCCAGTGAGAGAACCGGTCTTGCCGCCAAATTCAACTTCTTCAAACTGGCGTTTGTGCAGAGTTTGGCGAAAGGCTTTGCGAGACGTGCCGTTTTTAACTGTGGCACGCATTAACTCCCGAACCAGAGCTGCGGAACGGGAATCAATGACATTACCCACTTCTTTCGGCTCAGCTTGATAAATCGCCTTACCTGATTCATCGACGAGAGTATCAATAAGGTAAGGTTCCATCATCATGCCATCGTTGGCGACGGCAGCTGCAATCATCGCTCCTTGAAGTGGGCTCATGGTCGTGTCACGAGTAAAGCCCGAGGCGGCTTGAACAACATTCCATGCATCTCCCGATTCGATATGCGTTGTGCCAATATCAACCGGAACATCGGCGCGAATGGGTCGATTAAAATTAAAACGCTCAGCGTACTGCAAAAGATTTTCTGGACCAACGTAGAACAAACCCAACTTTCCGAAGACCGTATTGATGGATCGGCTAAACGCCTCACGCATGGTGATGTGGCGGGTCCAACGGTTTTCACGCGTGTCAGAAACGTTCTTCTTATAAAGTGTATGATTACCGCCATTATAAGGAACGATCGTCTCGGGTGAGGCTTTGTTTAAATCAAGCGCCGCACTCGCCGTGACCACTTTAAATATTGAAGCGGCCGGAACGTTGGCGGTCAATGCCATGTTTTCCAACTCAGGGTGATTGCGTGAATACGAGATCATCGATAAAATTCGGCCGGTTTTGGCGTCCATCGCAACAAACGCACTATAATCTGGCTGGTACTGGTGAATCAGTTTCTCCATTGAAGCTTGAGGATTGACTTCAATTCCGTACTGAACAGCAGTCTTATGTGATTTTCCATCAATATCTAAATCAACTGAATGAGGAAATTGATTGGCCCGTACAAATTTACCAATTTGTTTGGCCAATAATTCCTTCGTAAACGGCGAATCAGGTGCCGATGGCACTGCCGTTGCCGAAGTTTTACCTTTATTTGATACTGTGCCAATTATGACAATAATACCGACAATGGTCAGGGCAGAGCCCCAGAAGGTGCTGACTTTTTTTAGTTTCTGCATAACTTATGTTCTCGGTTTAGTGGCGCCTGGTCAATCAATACTGTGACGAAAATAAAATAATTCACAGACGTTGATAGAGTCCGCAGAAACCGTCGAAAGACTAGTCAGTAAAAAATCATTGGATCAAAATGAATATCTCATCTTAAGACCCTCACTTATCGACGTCACTTATCGACGTCACTCATCGACAGAAGTGATCTTCATGCGCAGAGGAAAAAAGGGAATGGTCTGAGTCGGCTTGCTGGAGCGATTTCTAACGAAGAATATATTATTTGGCGCTGCTTCAACAGAAATGGTTTCGCTAATCAGATTTTCTTTCGGCAAGGTGAAATTCTTTTGATGACAGAGCCACGCACATCGATCGCTGTCCATTTCAATTGACGATGCTTTTTTCACGCCCTTTAAAGTCAATACCAAGCCATTAGGCGTGCTATTCGCTTTAATTTCGAACGTTCCTAGTCCGTAATATGAACCAGCGGCTTTGACATCTTCACTCAAGCCGCGCAAGAAAAAGGTTCCATCACTGCGCAGCCGCAACTTCCAATTCTCACTGGAAACCTCTTCTTGCGTGATGAGATTATGATCGAGAATTCCGGTTAAGCCTGATTTTTCAAATTTGCTCTTTAAGTCCTGTTGTAGCTCTTGTTCACTGGCGAGCGGCGAAACCATGAACCATTTCTTGCCGTCAAAAAATCTCCAGTTACTGGCTGCCGTCAGGCGATCTAACAATTCATCATCTGCCAATTTTTGAATTTTGATCTGCAGGTTTTTTCCAATGAGTGAGGTCTTTAGAGTCAAAGGTTCTTTGGCAAAGAGGTTCGTTACTTTAATAGTTTCAGATTGATCTCCGTCGCCAGTCAGCGCCAGGGTGGCGCTATAGGCAACGACCGTTTTCAAAATCGGCTGGCTCAACCAAAACTTGATCTGAGCGATATTTCGCTCAACTGGAAATTTAATTTCCAGCAGCGAACCCGAGCGTTTCACGACCGCAGAAAGTAATTCCGGTATTTCAGTCGCAACGGCCTTTGCTCCTCTTAAAAACCGCACGGCGCCCAGGCAAATGCCCGAATTTTTATTAAAATTGATCGTTACTGAAGTGATCAGACCGGTTCCGGCAAGTTGTGAAATCGGCGCACTCAAAATTTTTTGTCCACCTTCAGCAAATACATGCAGTTGATCAAAGTTAAAATAAAAATCCAGGCCATCTGAAAATGGCTTCTCACAAGATTCGACCTCGACTTTTTGTAAGGTCACCGGCTCATCAAAAAAATAACTCAGCTTGAAAGATTGGGCATCGGGCGCGGTGTGGAGCTGACCATGCCCATTGAGCAACTCAAATGGTGAATCGCCGACGGTCGTAGAAGTTATCGCTGTCACGACGCGCACGGGAGGCTGGACTTCATCTGCCCGTAAAGGAACTGATACCGCATTGACCAAGAAAAACAGTAATAGACCTAAGTAGCAACGTGCCATATGTAAATCAGTTTAGCCGATTCCAATCTCAGGCCTCAAGCGCTTTCGCAGCTGCAGGTAAAACTTTAGAAAAGCAGAATCTTTTTCCAGGTGAAGCCGCAGCGCTTTTTCCGCTTCAGATTCTGTTAATGAGGAGGCCTTCTGCCAGATATTCTCAAAGAGGACTTCGGTCGCGCCTATGGCAATGGACGGAAACGCGCCTTCATCCACTTCGCCCTGGACGACCAGGAGCTGTCGCCGCCAAAGTTCTTGAAGCGTGCGATTGTAGTACGACTCATTCTCCCGCCCCTGAAGTTCAGATTGTCGCTTCAATTCTTTTGTCGACAGAGGTGAATCTTCCATTAAGAGATCGAGAATGTCTCGTGCACCGCGAGACAAATCATGAACTTCAGGAAAACCTGGATTTAAAAGCTTGAGCAGTGCTGCAAAAAGCTCCTGCGAGATCAAAGTCGCGCGATTTCGAAACCACTTATTGTAGATCACTTGTCCTGAACTCGAAAGCTGCTCGCGTAAATGCCACAAATCCGAGACGCGCGTATCACCCTCCTGATCCCATTCCCAGCGCATTTTTGACCGCGGAAAAAACTCACTCCAAAGTGAGGGCGGATCTTGACGGTTGTCGTGCGGGAAGACCAGCAACATTCCTTTTGCGTTGACTTTTTTAATGGCCGAACTAAGAGTCATTAAATATATCATACAGATTTCGGACAGAGGAAACAACGCAATGAAAATCATATTCCTGCTACTATCTGTCTCGCTTTGGTTTTCTTCTCCAGCACAAGCGGATTCGAAGTTCAGCGTGTCACACGCGCAGCATTTTGGTTTAGGCTTTGTCTTAGGAAATCCAACCGCCTTGACAGGAAAGTATTGGCTTGATTCAGAGCGGGCCGTTGATATGGGCATAGGATGGGGTGGTTTCAGCACGATTCTCGTTTATGGAGACTATCTTCTCCACTTCCCGCATGTGTTTACCTATAATCAATTAGTGGCCTATGTGGGTTTTGGCGGAATGATCCTGAGTTCGCAAAATCCCCCAAGAGCAAAATCATCCACCGATCCAGGTGAAACCGTCCTCAACCTAAATTTTCGCGTTCCTTTAGGAATTGAATGGATGACCCCCAAAATTCCACTGGGTGTGTTTGTTGAGCTTGTGCCGGGTGTGTTTGTCATCCCAGGTCTTGGTCCTTCTCTCCAGGCAGGACTAGGCGTGCGTTTTTACTTCTAAGCTTTAGAGGCATGAGACATCTAAAGTGTGCGCTTCGACTCAGAGCGGAACCACACGAACGCCTAGCACTCAGACCTATGACCATCTCATTTTAATACATCAATCAGCGTCTTTTCGACTTGGTCTTGTGTTGTCAATGTAGATCTCCGAAACTAAGTAAAGGCCTAAGCAGACGTCCTGTTTCAGGCGAAATTTAAATTTGGAGATGAAGGACATGCGAAGAAGTCACCGCGTTTTAGTTTGCGTCCTTTTTTTGTGTTTAAGTATGACTCTTCGGGCCGCGACTGAAGAGGAACCGGGTCAAGAGCAAATTACGGAAAAAGTACCACTGAAAAATGCCCTCATGGCCGAAGCACTGCGGCCGATCAAACAGACCGCTGAAAAACTCCATGAAGATGATAAAGATTTGGAAGCTTTGCATAAGGTCGCCACTGGGTTTGAGGCCCAGCCAAAAACCAAACTTACTGAGGTTCAGCCAATTCTTATTAAATCCTCCAGCGAAAACGATGAAGGCGTAAAGCCGATGGCGTCTGAAGCTGTCGCTGGCGAAAGCGTCGACATTGAGCGAACTCCGGCAACAGCGAAAGAGGCGCCGACACCTTTGCAAAAAACCAAGGCAAAAGTGTCGGTCACTCCGGCACTCCCCGTTGCACCGGTGTCGAAAGTCCTCACCAAAGCTGAAACAAAACCTGCGCCCAAAGCCGTCGTCACCGAGGGCGAACCGGTCACTGCTGGCGTAACGGCCGAGACTTCGCTCAGATGGCTCACCAATGGCAACACTCGTTTTATGAAAAAGCAGTTTCGTGCCGATGGCCGAACCAGTGCCGATCGCAAACGCCTCACTGCCGGACAAAAGCCACACGCCATTGTCCTGGCATGTTCAGATTCTCGCGTTCCGCCCGAACTCGTCTTTGATCAAGCACTCGGGGAAATCGTCGTGATTCGCACTGCTGGCGAAGCGCTCGACTCTGCGGTCATTGCCAGTCTCGAAGAAGCG
>JAYVXN010000208.1:0-6195 GCA_043785085.1 Bdellovibrionales bacterium
TCTGGCCGGCTATGACAAAAACGTTCGCAATGTCTTGGTTGCTGATCCATTTCATCTCAACCCTTTCGCCGGAAGCCATTATTATTGGGTCGATATTCAACGCGCTATCTCCTCCATTCTACTTGGTGTCATTAGCTATGATGCCAATATCTTGATTATTGAACCGGCTGACTAAATTATGAGAAATCTGATTATCCTCGATAACCCAAGCGAATGGTCAATGAGTGTCCCGGGAGTCGAAGTCCATTCTGCCCGTGATTACCTAACCCACGAGGAATTCCGCAAACAGCGAAATATTAAAGTTTTCAATCTCAGTAAGTCCTATCGGTATCAAACCTTGGGCTATTATGTCTCGCTGCTCGCGGCAGCGCGTGGCCATAAGCCCATCCCAAACGTCTCAACCATCCAAGATCTTAAGTCGCAGCCCCTGGTCCGCTTTGTCTCGGAAGATCTCGATGATCTAATTCAAAAAAGTTTAGAAGGACTCAAATCGAACGAGTTTACTCTCAGTATTTATTTCGGCCACAATACCGCAAAGCGTTACGACCGCCTCAGTCTTCACCTCTTTAAACTTTTTCAGGCACCCCTCTTACGAGCCGTCTTTTCATTTACGACTAAGTGGCAATTGCACAGTATCAAACCAATTTCAGCCATTGAAATTCCAGAACGGCATATGCCCTTTGTTGAACAATTCGCACGCAACTTCTTCAAAGCCAAGCACACGAAAAAGAAAGAAGTCATCTATAGCTACGACCTCGCCATTCTCGTGAATCCGTTCGAAGAACTTCCTCCTTCAGATGCCGACGCTTTGAAAAGGTTTGTCAAAGCCGCTCATGACCTAGGACTCGATGCCGAAATCATCACCAAGGAAGATTTCGGCCGTCTCGCGGAATTCGATGCCTTGTTTATTCGCGAAACGACGGCCGTCAATCATCATACCTACCGCTTTGCGAGACGGGCCAAAGCCGAAGGCTTGATCGCGATTGATGATCCGGATTCAATTCTCAAATGCACCAATAAAATTTATCTCTCTGAACTTCTTGATGCGCACCGTATCCGTACGCCGAAAACCCTGATCATCCATCGAGACAATGTCACCGACGTCGTCGAAAAAATCGGATTCCCTTGCATCCTGAAACAGCCTGATAGTGCTTTTTCTCAAGGAGTCAAAAAATCAAAAGACTTCGATTCGCTCATGGACCAACTCGATACTTTCCTCGGCAAATCCGATTTAGTGATCGCGCAAGAATATTTACCGACGGAGTTTGACTGGCGCATCGGTATCATCGACAAAACTCCATTCTACGCCTGCCGCTATTTCATGGCGCGAAACCACTGGCAAATCGTCAAAACAGAAGTTGGCGGCAAACACTCCGATGGAAAAGTCGAAGCCGTTAGTCTTGAAGGAGTGCCTGAGATCGTCATCAACACGGCACTCCGGGCCGCCAATCTCATTGGCGATGGACTTTACGGCGTCGACCTCAAGCAAATCGGCAATAAATGTTATGTGATTGAAGTGAATGACAACCCGAATATCGATCATGGTTTTGAAGATGAAATCCTCAAACAGGATCTCTATTTAACCATCATGCGGGTTTTTCGCGATCGCATTGAAAAAAGAAAACAACGGATTCCCACATGAAAAAATATCATCTCTTTGACGTCTATGGCATTGAACTCGAATACATGATCGTGGATAAAGATTCGCTCAATATACTGCCAATTTCTGATCTGGCTCTCACCGATGCCGCAGGACACCTGGTTTCTGATTTCGAAGATGGCCCAATCACCTGGTCAAATGAATTAGTGATGCATGTGATTGAACTCAAAACCAGCGGACCCGTTCCCACGTTAAACGGCCTCGGTGAGAAATTTCAAACCAGTCTTCTGCATCTCCAGCAGATTCTTGAAAAACGAAATGCGGCTTTGCTTCCTTCGGCCATGCACCCCTGGATGAATCCAAATCTCGAAGCAAGGCTCTGGCCGCACGACAACAACGAGATTTACGATGCCTACAATCGGATTTTTAGCTGCCAAGGTCATGGCTGGTCTAATCTGCAAAGCATGCACATCAATTTGCCCTTTGCTGACGACCAAGAGTTTGCCAAATTGCACACTGCCATTCGCTTTTTGCTACCGTTATTGCCGGCCCTCAGCGCCAGTTCTCCAATTGTGGAAAACAAACTGACCGGAATCATGAACAATCGGCTCGCCTATTACGAAAAAAATCAAAAAGCCGTACCGCGAATTGCCGGGCAAGTGATTCCCGAACCAGTTTTAAGCGAAGAAGAATACCAATCAGAAATTCTCGAAAAAATTTATCAAGACATTACGCCGCACGATCCAGATGAAATCTTGCGAGAGGAATGGCTCAACTCCAGAGGAGCCATTGCCCGTTTTGATCGAAATGCCATTGAAATTCGCGTACTTGACCTGCAAGAGTGCCCGCGCATGGATCTCGCAATCGCCGATTTCATCGTCTCGATCCTTAAATGCCTAGTGAGCGAAACTTTCCTTTCATTTAAAGCGCAGCTCGCTTTTTCCACTGAAAGTTTAAAACAAATCTTTGATGCAACGGTCAAAGACGCCGATCAAGCGCTGATAAATAATACAGAATATCTTCAGGCATGGGGTCTAGAAAGCAAACCAGCCGAAGCCCGCGAAATCTTTACGCACCTTTTAGCAAAAATCACTGCAGCAAACCAATCTCCCTGTGATTCTGAAGCACTCAATTACATTTTCAAAAACGGAACTTTAGCTCGGCGCCTGGAAAAATCACTCACTGCAAACACCGTATTTGCGGTCTACCAAAAACTTAGTCGCTGTTTATTCAACAACACCCCATTTGAGTGCTGAAATGTTAATCATTTCCTGCGAACACGCCTCAAACAAAATTCCAGCCAACCTGCAAAATCGATTGAAAATCCCCCGAGCGATCCTCAAAACTCACCGGGGTCATGATATCGGTGCACCAGAAATTGCTCGAAAAATCGCAAAGTCTCTCAAGGCCCCATATTTTGCGGGCCGAATGAGCCGTCTCGTCGTTGATCTCAACCGTTCACTGACAAGTGCCGGTCTTTTTTCCCCTTGGTCCAAAAAACTTTCAGAATTCGAACGCGAAAAAATTCTAGCCGAGCACTATCTCCCCTACCGCCTCCATCTCACTGAGGTGATCGAGAAATCAGTAAAAAAAGCCAGTCCCGTGCTGCATTTCTCTGTTCATTCTTTCACACCAAAATTAAATGGAGAAACACGCACCGCCGAAATCGGTCTGTTATATGATCCAAGTCGCGCAAACGAATCGAAATTGGCCGGGCATCTCGAAAATGGCCTAAACAATTCAATTCCGAAGTTAAGAGTTCGCCGAAACTACCCCTACAAAGGCACCAGCGACGGAATCACCACCTATATGAGACGCCATTTTTCAAACGAATCATATCTGGGGCTCGAGATCGAAATAAATCAGAACCTATTTTTGGACACAAAAAGCGCCAAAATTAAAATTTTAACTGAAACGCTTCGAGAATCTCTTAAGTCTTTTATTTTCTAGCTGAAGAATCACACTCATATTCCAAAGTAATATGAGTATTGGCCGGAATTGTCTGATTAAATCTCACAACCAATTGATTGAAATCAGCAGTTGTCGTAATCGTGGTGGGCGGCTGCGGATCAAACGTAATTGTATAATTATCGTTCAAAGGTCGGCACGCAAAACTCATCGATGTCACCTGGTTAGAGATACTTGCGCCAATCTGACCCAGCTGCTCTGTAAAGTTATCAGCACAAATGTCGCCAAGGACTCCATGTGTGAGTTGCGAAAGTCTTGCATATGCATATCCTTCAAATCCGCGAATGAGAGGATTTCCAGTTCGCGAAGTTCGCGCTGCCGCACATGCCTTATCTCCAGGCCGAATAATAATTGAATGAACACTCAATGTCTTATCAGGATATTGAGATTTAAAGCGCGACACAAAAGTATCCGGTAAATCGTAATTCTCCTGCGGAAACAAACGTAAAAAATCCGTGTCACTGACCGTTACATTACCGTTTGCATCATGAGCAGCAGCTCGCGGATCCGAAAGTGCCCGCTCATCGGCGTCAGAAAGAATAATGACTGCCAAATGTGCCTGCGGACGCAAAATCTGCGTCGCGGAACGATCTAAAACCAGATTCAAAGCATAAATTCCGCGAGTATCTCCTGACGGACAACTATTCACATCATAGCCACTAGCTTCACACGTTCGAGTTTCTGCACGCTGAATCGTCTGATTGAAATATCCGATTGGATCAGGAGACGCTGGAGAAATAAATCCACCTTCGCTTCCAGGAAAAGCCAATAAATTTCCATCTTGCCAAGCACCATTTCCGTTTGCCGCACGCGGATAATTCGTCAATCCCAACGGCGTCTGCGAAAAAGTACTAGAAATATCTGTGGTCGTAATTCCAATGCGATAATCTAATGCACCTAATGACGTGATAAACCCCGGAAACTTACTAGCCATCTTTGCCTGCACGTCTGACATAGATCCTGAATTATCATCAACAAACAAAATATCGACAATCCCGTTACCAACGGTCTTCTCGTCTTTAAACTTTTCAGAACATGAACTGCCTGTGCAAACTTGCTGACATTCAAGCGCAGATCCATGACAAGCAGGAGGCGGTGTCCCTTGAAATTGAACTGGAGCGCAAGCAGCAAAATAGCTGATAACACCACACGCAATTGCCATTCTCCATTGTCGATTCATATAATAGCCTCGTTCCTATCGAAAGTAGATCCAATAGACGTGCCAAGTTGAGACAACACACAAATATCTGTAATTACACATGTTTTTACAATTGCCTCAAGTTTTTTCTCAATACAAGGCGACCAATAGTTCGACAATCATTCAAAAAATATAGGTTTTATTTTGTGAAAACAATAACTTACCAGATATCAGAGTGCTGGCGTTAATTGTCCCTGCAAAAACAAAAATTTTATGGGCTTTTTGAAACCGGACTTTCCTTTAATGCCCTTCCACGTCCCAATTAATAAAATGATTGCCGATCCAAACTGAACGATCTCAATCGACACAATTACAAACAGTCGAGGGACCGGAATTTAGGGGACAAAGAATGAAACTTGAAAGTAACTACTTGGGCGCAAAACTGGCGTTTTTTCCGCTGATTTTGGGACTATTTATAGCTCTGGTAATTCTTCGAGTAGATTACTGGATAAAAACGCCTGAAAAGAAATTTGCCTACTCTCTCCTCCATGATCTTTCACTGCTGAAAAAATCCGGATCTCTGCCAAGTGTTTGGAACGACATTAAAGAAATCAGTCTTTCTTCAGATCAATCACCAGCTGCCGAATGGATCAAGCAAAAACAAATCCAATCCCTCATTCCGTTAAACAAATCTGGACGTTACAAATTACAGATTTACGTCATGCATTGGATTGAAAAATACAGGTATGGCGCCATTGTTCAATTTCATTTGGTCGATACAAAATTAAACGACAATACAATTTGGGAACTAGGTCGAACTTTTAAGCTTGGAATTATATACTGAACTGATCTTACAGCAAAAAAAAAGCCTGACCGGTTTCCCGATCAGGCTAGAAAAAAAGAGCTGGCACCGTGCTACTCTCCCACGGGGTTAACCCCGCAATACCATCGCCGCAAGAGGACTTAACTTCTGTGTTCGAAATGGGAACAGGTGTGGCCCCTCTGCTATAAGCACCAGCAAAAACTTCTGAATAGTATATTTAATTTTCGTTTCAAACTGTCATGATTTCTAGATTATTTAATCCAACATTTAATTTAAATGATTTTCTGCTGAACAACCACCTAACAACCTCGAAATCAATCTTGATACAGATTGTATTCGGTGATTTTTAGACTGGAAAAATCCATCAGGAAAAATATTTTTTAAAAAAGCCGCACGATTATTAGTATGGATCAGCTGAACGCCTTACAGCGCTTACACCTTCCACCTATCAACCTAGTAGTCTCCTAGGAATCTTTAGAAGCCGAAGCTTAGGGAAATCTCATCTTGGAGTTAGCTTCCCGCTTAGATGCTTTCAGCGGTTATCTATTCCGAACATAGCTACCCTGCCGTGCCGCTGGCGCGACAACAGGAACACCAGAGGTTCGTCCATCCCGGTCCTCTCGTACTAAGGACAGGTCTCCTCAAATTTCCTACGCCCACAGAAGA
>JAYVXN010000209.1:0-6171 GCA_043785085.1 Bdellovibrionales bacterium
GGAGGCGGAATAACTATGCGTGATAACATGTTGGTGAAGCAGGAAAACGAGTTACGGAATCAAGGAAAACCTCAGAATGAAATTGATACCGAGCTAAACGCTACCCGGGATCAAATGGAGACAATGATAGCAAACCCGATCACCTCGCAAACTTGGGCTGGCTCGACTAATACCTATCGTTGGTGGGCATCGATCTTAAACATCCTTCCAATGACGTACATGCTAGATATGTCTATTCCAATTTATCTAGCACATGGTGACGCCGACACTGCTTTTTTGGTAGCCAGCTCAAGAAAAAGTGCCGCTGCATTTGTCATCGCGGGAAAATCGAATCTCACTTATCGCGAATATCCGGGACTAGATCATCATTGGTTGGATGCTCAGGGGCAGAGTCATCAAGTGCAAATAGTTCAAGATCTTCTTACTTGGATTCAAGTAACTCCGTAAAAAGTTTGCGTTTTAAAACCACTGCGTTTTGAACTCCACTGCGTTTTGAACTCCACTGACAGGAAAGATTTGCATTACTTGTCAGTGGGTAGTCTGGCGATAATACGCGCGCAGATTTTCTGTGCGAATCTCGCCACGGAAATTTTCGCAATCAAGGGGTTTAAATCGCCAATTTATTTTGAATGGCTATCAGGCTCAGTCCTTCAACCAATTTCCGATAGAGTGAGTAATCAATTGGATTGCGTCGTTCAGGGAAGCTGAGTTTTTTGGATCTGGTTTGGAATTTAGGTCAAACGTGTGAGAGGCTCCCTGAATTGTGTAGACCTGCACGTTTGGATTCGTATCGTTACCTAATTCATGCGAAATGGAAAGCGTTGACCACGGGTCATCGGCACCATTTGTGAAAAGGATATTTGACGTGCTTGGCATTAGAAGCGCCTGATAAAAAGCCTTATTTATTTCATCAATCTTATCGAAGTTTGAAATTCCAAATAAGGCCTTGCAGTTATTCTCAGCACTTTTCAAAGTTATGGCCGAAGGGCGCGCAGACCAAGTTGGATCATGATATGCCACCGTAAAGTAGCCAAACTCGGAGCAAGTCATATATTCCCAAGGTCGAAGTCCGACTCCATTCTCATATAAAGACGCTTTCGTGGCCATTGGACCTCGACTGACGGCTTCAGGGGTAATTTCCAGGGCATTTAATATTGCATTCGAAAAAATTGCCAATCCCGAAATAGGGTCAGCTGAATCGATCAATTGACAAAAGGCCGTGACCGCCCCGAATTGCACTGCCATCGAACCAAGTGCGCCAGGTAGTCCAATAAAGTCTGCAACGTCGCTGACGTCATTAACTCCAAATTGCTTTGTAATCAAAGACAACTGAGCCGGATCTTTCCCAGCCACCTCTATTTTGCCGAATGCATTTTGAAGATTTGCAACACAGGTGGACCCGAGTCGCTTTGCGGTGAAATAATCAAATTCCTCAAGGTTCTCTTTTGCTTGAACAGGCGCAGACGATGCCCATGCTCCCTTTACAAGCTCTGGATGCTTAAGCCTATAATAGGCCGACAATGCCCCTGCGTAAGATCCACCAATTGAGATCCACTTGCCCGTTAATTTTCTGTTATTCATCACATATCTTTGAAAGTTGGCGAGATCTTCGATTGCGTTTTCAAAAGTAAGATATTTCAGGTTGTCGACGGTCATGTCGTCAAATGGCTGGCTTTTGCCAAAATACCTGTGTTCCAAGACCACGACATAACTGTGGAATTGAGATGCCTCATATTGTACTAGCGGAGGATATGGAAGAGCTTGGTTTGGCTGATCGAAGCAATTTGCCTCTCCACAGATGTAATAAAGGACTGGAGAGTCGGTACCGTCCGCGGATGTCGAATCCACAATAAATCGTTGCTGAAAGGTTCTATGGTCCGCCGTGTTCGACGGATCGATCTTCTGGTCAAAATATTCCCCGGTTGGATTTGCAAGAGACTTCGAAACAGCGAAGACCGAAGCAATAAACCAGAGAATTAACCATATTCGCATACAGAATGCCTCATTTCTAAAATCTCAGTGCGTTTAATACGCAAGCAATGCCGCGAGCTGCGTGACGAATCCTATGGATTGATAGAAATTCCAAGCGCCGACAGAGCGATAACTGTCATTGGAATACGCAGTAAAGGAACTTTTTTCAAAATAGAAGGTTCTAAGCAAACGAATTGCTTCCAGCATCAACAAAGAAAGTTTTGCAAGGTGAATGCCACCGAATAATAAGCAATGTTTTCTTTACATTTACCGCAATCATCAAGAGTGCTTTTTGAAGCCGACTGCCGGAGCCGGTCAAATACGCGATAAAATCCGGACAGCGTCAAAAAAATATTGATGACCACACTTGCCATGCCGACTGCCTTTCCGAAGCCAACATCTCCTAAAGATTTCTTCAAATGAAAAAGAATTTACCTGTTGCAAAATGAAACCAAAGCCGAACTATTTTGATTCAGATGATGTTGGAATCATTTACTTATTTTTAACTCAGCTAAGCTAAGTCTAGATCAAATCACCACATTTTGATAGGAGGTGAACCAAATTAGGGCTATTTAAAGCAAAGTGGACTGTGAAATAATAGCATTGGGATTCCACCCAAAAGAGAGACGACAGGCGCCGGGGCTCATCGGAAAATTTCAAGGACGAGACGGATATTCATCGAACGGCTTCTTGGGGTACGACGGCCAAAAGACCCAAGCAGAACGCCACTTAGGCACTTTGAAAAGTGTCATCATAAACCTTAAGCAAAAGTAATAAGTCTCGCAAACAAATCAGACGAGCAGAAGTAGCTTAAGCGCATTTGACTTATTTTTTTTAACACAGGTAAATTTCAGGTGCAAGGGCCACGCGATAATAGAGTTCGGCGAATGCAGCTGTCGTCACGTACCAAGGATTCCCGCCAAAATATCGGTCATCAATAAATCGTCCAATAGCTGGAGTCATCGCTCCTAAATTTATTCTATAAGCATTGCCAAGTGCGACTTCAAGGGCACTCGCAGTTCCTAGAAGCCGTTCATCTGAAAAAGAGAAAAGGCCAGGACTCCCGTGTAAAGCGCCAATGGGCTGAAACATATGATATTCACGCACCGATTTCTTGCCTCGGAGTTAGCGTAAACCCACAAATCGTTGTTGGTCGGATCTCAAGCAAGCGAGGGCAACCTCGCTTCGCATGATTCCCTAGATTTGGCTGGACAAGACGATGATACTAATGGCCAAATAATGCATTGCAACTTATTTTCTTTTTGTTCGTGTAGCCCATTTTTTCCATCATTTGGCGTACATGTTCTCGATATTTATCGACATAAACTTGCAAATGAAATCCCCCGCGAATCGCACGTTGTGCTTGTCGTGCTTCGTCTTCAAGATTCCGATTTGCTTCGGCAACGTTGAACGAACGGATCTCGTTTAATGCCAGCGCGGTTATTAGAGTGGTCAGTGCTTCCGCGCGTCGGGTTTGAATTTCCTTCAATTTGGCTAGATCCCGATTTGTCATGCCGGCTTTAACTAGCCCGTTATATGCTTCATCAATTTGTTTGTCTAACTCCTGCAAGGCGATTTCATCTTGATCCAGAACCATCCATTTTGTTTCGCTGAGGTTTTGATACAGGTCAAAATCAGCTTCTAAATCGGCCAATGCCCATGAACGATTCTGCGCATTCAATGCGCTATCAGCAAGAATGGCGGTTTTGTAAGGAGTCAACAACCCCTCGGCTTGGACAGAAAGGAGAATCATTTTGCTGTCCATGGTTTCAACTAATGTCGTGGTGAGTTGTTCGTCCGACCACGATATCATCATTAGAACTCTTCCAGAATGATGGGTGTCGCGAAGCAGCTGACCAAAAGTTTTAGCGACCGCCACCCACATGCGCAAATTTTTATCCCAGTTTAGCGCCTGCTCCTCCGGTGACATGCCGGCGAAATCCATGTTGTCAGTTTCCCTGCTCGGAATATTTGGAGTCTCATTTCTTGAAGCATCAGCCGTTTTTAAAGAACGAGGTTTAAGTCTATCGTAGAAATGGTTGACCTTTTGCTCGTAAGGTCCCATGTAACGTGACGCCAAGAGGCGAACAAACTCCGTTGTCGGCTGTACAAACCATCCTGTTAATGAATTCATAACTGCGGTCAGAGGGCCAGCTTTGATTGCGAAATAAATCGCACCACCTGCCTCGACCACGGTTTCGAAACCATATTTTAGGACCAGCTCATGATAGGTGTACGTGCCCACAGCCCCCAGCACGATCATGCCGGCAAGGGATGAAGCGCCTCGTAAATGGCGGCCTGTGAGTAGGCTCATCGCGTTTTTGACGAAATTGGGTAAACGTCCTAAATAAGCCAACTGTTCCTTAACGACTAAATTCTCGACCGTCCATTTACCAATAGGGGTGGTGACAGCATGATTTCTAATAGCGGAAGCCAGTTTTTTTGGATCAATCTGCTTGATGAATGGAACCAGTTTACGTTCAATGAAGTTGGCATAAAGTTCTGATTTGTCGTTTTTCTCATAATACTCATGGAGTCTCTTTGCATCGGTTTGGAGTTGCTGGATCCCTTGCATCCGCAGTTTGATTTGGTTTTCACTGCCGGGCGGGAAGTACTCCTCGATTTTTTTAGTTGAGAGCTCGCGGACCCAAGAGGGCGCCTCCTCCCAATCTCGGACGTGCTCATCAACGATCTGTTGAAGAGGTGCTGGCAACTTTACCAGATCTCCATCAGGCGCGGTTTTTAATGCCTCAAGATCAACGCCGGGCACCCCTGTTATAATTTGTTCCAGTGTCGTCGCATGAGTTTGAGGGGAATCACCAAAAGAAGTAGAAATACCCAATGTTGAGATGACGGCCACAAGGCTAGCCAAAATAGGGATGCAGATAGTTTTCATGATTTTTCCTCACCTTCTGTTGTATGCCTTGCAAAGCAAATGTAACCATTAACTCAGCGGTATGGTGATCTGAAGAACAAAAGTGTCACAATTTTCGACAGTGGACATTTTTGCGGCACCAACGCTTGCCATCGGGCCTTGCCATCGGGCCTTGCCATCGGGCCATAAAGAACTTGGGGACATATATGGACCCGCCCCGGTTGCAAGCACTATCTTTGACTTCAATTAGGGATGATCGCTGCCATATATCCGGCGGGCTTCATTGTAATAGGTCATGAATTGGCTCAGTTTTAGATTGAACAGGCAGGAGGAAAAGCTCGCCGGTGCTTGCGCACCGGCTGGCAAATCACAAAATTTAAAGCTTATTGGTTCGAACACCTTGACTGTTGGTACCAAAGACCTCGGAGTAGACGAACCGCCATCTCCAAACTACCGGCAGCTAACGACGATCTCCCTAGAATTCGCGGAAATCTCCGAAGGAAAATGGCTGTCGCCGGCGAATTTGAAGAGCTTGATTGGCATCTTCGGGTCGGTTTCCGCTGCGGGCGCCGCCGCCGGAGTCAGTGAAGCCTTTGTCCGACAAACAATTAAGCGCTCCTAATCTCGACCTTGTAGTTGAGATGCGCCGACCTGAGCAGATCTTGAAGAGCTAACTGGATCACAGCCGATTCAGGAACCTTCAAGATCCTGGCAAATTTAGCCGCTCGCTCCGGGCTGATAAATTTTCTTTCTTTCTCAAGATCACAGAGATTGGCTCGCGATATTTTTAGTTTTTTGGCAAAGTCCGCTTGCGACAAACCATCGGCTTCTCGAAAAGCCTTTAGAAAGAGCCCCACGGTCATAGTGCCAAACCGATCCTCTAAATTCCTAATTCCATCAAAATTCTTAGTACTCATGTTTGTTCACCTCAATAACTTCAATTAGCTCGATTAAGCCATCACTCCGCTGAATATAAATGGCACGATACGCATTGTTAAGCCTAACTGAGCGTTGGCCGCGCCGGTCGCCTTTGAGGGGCTCATCATGAAACCCCGGAGATCTCCTCACTTCCCGAATTCCCGCCAGTTTTACCGACGTAACCCAGGCAAAAAATTTAAGTGCAATGCGCTCAGGCACCCGATCCAACTGTTTTGTGACCTGTTTCGACCAAACGACTATGAATGCCTCAGCCATGATGGAGCGTACTCCACTTGGAAGTACGAATCAAGCTAACAATTGTGGTTTGAGTACCTAAACTGGGCAAATATCTAAATCCATGGATTGTTTTATGAAAAATAATTGGTGCGTAAATGCTCGGAGTAGGC
>JAYVXN010000210.1:0-1804 GCA_043785085.1 Bdellovibrionales bacterium
TCAGCGGCGAACCACGCGCAGTCCAGATTTTTTTATAAGCCTCACTCGACGCGAACTTTCTCTTTGGAACAATCAGAGCGTGCACAAAAAACCAGCGGAGTGGAGCCGCGATATCAATGACCCACTTGTCCATCAAAAATTCTTTTAAATAACGGCCGACATCTTCCGACTCAGGTGAATCCGGGGTTCCGAGATTTAAAAGTAAAAGTCCTTTTTTCATTTTGTCTCCTGCTGAATTTGCGTGGGCAAGTTCGCGGCTTGCTCCAAAATCTGACCGAGGCCAATGGCACTGACGTAGTTGCCGATCAAAAAAACTCCCCTGCGGTTGACATTGAACTCGCTTTGCAACTTCTCGAGCGCAATCGTATAATGCGGAAAGGCCGCTGGCCAGCGAGTTATCACGGCTTCAAGAACCGTGCTCTTGAGCCCCATGACTCGCGAGCGTTCAGACTCAATTAATTGCAAAATCTCATGATCTGTCATCTGCAGACATTCGGGGTGCAGGGCCCCGCCCAAAATCCAAGTTTCACTCCGGCAATCACGGGCACGCTCGGCAAAAATTGAGGAGTTCATTAACACGCCCAAAGCGCCACGACTTTCAGCAGGCGGAAACAAGCCACCAAAGCCACGTAATTGAGAGTCGACGGTTTTAAAGAAAACTGTCGCGGTGACGACAGGTAGAAGCTGCACTTGCCGCAGGGCCTGGGCGCGCGGTGGATCGAAGGTGAGTAGCAGCTCAGCCGCTTGCGCCGCGCTCGTGGCTAACACCACTGGCCCCGAAGGGGCACCTCCAATTTGAAATGACGAATCAAAGAAAAATTTAACACCTTGTGCTTCCAGATAGCGAGTCAACTGATCGATCAACTCTTGCATTCCGCCTTTTGGGGCAACAGTGCCACGTGGTTGCACCGCCGGTTTCTTTGCGCGAAACAATGCACCCAAGGTGAGGCAAGCACTCATTTGCTGCGAGTCCCCGGCATAGACACCTTGCAGGGCTGTTTCAATTGTGACCTGACTCAAAGCGCGGCTCAACGCTCGCTCGCCCCATTGAGCGACTGACTCGCCGGCCTCTGGCCGCAAACTTTGACGCTTGAAAAAATACCGAAATAGAAAAACTAAAAAGCGAAAGTTTTCAATAATTCTTAGTGGCCAGCGGCGAGGTTTTCCGTCCCGGAAAATATAGCGGGCGCGCGCTTCAGGAAGCGGCGTCACCATTTTGACTCCGGCGGCTTTAAAAAGTTCGGCTACCAATGGTGAGTTGATCAGACCATTGGCGGCCGTTTCAACTAAGCCATGGGGGGTCTTATGAGTCGCAATTAAACCACCTGGTCGCGGGCTTTTTTCATAGATCTCAACGGCATAGCCGGCCTTTTGCAGATGAAAGGCAGCCGCTAAACCAGAAAACCCTGCGCCGACAACACGAACTTTCATACCGATTGCGAAAACACTTTGGTCCCAGGGGTTTTCGAGCGCAGCCGACTATCGAGCGCCATACAGGCATTTCTGAGAAATGGACGGCCATTTTCACTGAGACTGAGACGACGCCCTTCTAGTTTAATCAATCCATCCTGCAGCATTTGCCCAAGAAACTCTTTCACGTCTTCGGCTTGCTCCTCACTTTCCAAGTCAACATTCCAGCGAGTCATAAATTGCAAGATCTGTTCGCGGCGCTTGCGATCTTCACTGCTTAAGAGATGCCCACGCAAAGTTGCAATATCTCCAGCCAAAACCCGTCGCTCAAAGACCGGAAGTGCCTTTTCATTTTGATGAAAACAGCCCGGAGTTTCAGAGATCGAACTCACGC
>JAYVXN010000211.1:0-1803 GCA_043785085.1 Bdellovibrionales bacterium
GTACGTTGAGTCCAGATTTTCTGAGCAAGTCGTCAGATTCGGGCTTCTGGAGCAAGCGTCAGCGGTTCCGACCGAAAGTTTATGCAACATTGGGGTATAACCGCGTCTCCGGTGAAAACAAAAGATAACTTATGTTACCACTTTTTCTCAGGTCATTTTTCTTGTTTTCACTGAGCGAATGGCGTGAGCGTTATCCTACGACGCTTGCGGTGATGGCTGAGTTATTTGGGGTTGTATCCGGATTGGTCACCTATTGGTATGCCGCCCGATTTTTTACAGCCGCCGTCAACCCCACAGAAATGGGGGCTCCGGATTATTTTTCATTTGTGGTGATCGGCGAATTGACGATCTTGTTGCCTCTGACCTTGCTCTCCGGAATTCTCGCTTCTGCCAGAATCGCGCATCAGGAAGGGACACTTGAAGCCCTACTCATTTTGCCGATTTCACGAATAGCGGTCGCACTCTTCCCATTTTCGCGTCCGTTTTTCAGTCAATGCTTGCACCTTCTGTTGACTCTCATCATTGCCGTCTGGGTCTTTAGCTTGAAAATCACTTTGGCGGAGTTTTTATTGGCGTTGTTCACCATCATTTTGAGTCTGCCCCTATTTTTAGGGGTCGGTCTGTTGCTCGCCGGGCTCGGATTAAAATATGGACGAGGCCAAGGTGCCATAGGTCCACTTCTCACCCTCCTAACACTTTCAGGAGGCGTTTACTTTCCCGCCAAGGTCTTGCCGATGCCATTACAAAATTTGCTGACGACATTTTCGCCAATTAATCTTCTGCTTGATTCAGTCAGAGGCATCATCGCCTCCGGATGGTCGGGCTCATGCACCATTGCCGCGATAAAATTCATGTGTCTGGCGGGCCTCTTTCTGCCCCTTGGCTTTTTCGTTCTCAGATGGAGCTTCAATGCCATTCGTGAGCGCGGATTAGTAGAGATTTATTAGCGAATCCAATGCGCCTTGGTATGCTGTAATGAATATTTGAAGGCATCGCGCCAGCCGTTCGGATAAAAGAGCGCTCGCACGGCCATGCGATTATAAAGATGGCCCTCAATTCGGCCACAGGCGATTTTTTTGAACCACAAATCATAATGTCGGTTTTGCTGGCGATTGAATGTCGGCGGATTTTGCATCCTAGCAAATGAAGTGGCCGGCAAGCCCGCATATTTCTGCAAAAAATAGATGACTCCACTCAGCGCCCGGTCCAGACCTGACTTCTGCGCCTGCTGTTCAATTTCTCTGAAATCCAGGCTTTGGCCCAGGATCAACTCCTGGAAGTCCATGAGCCAGCCAAGCTTTTGCAACCGATGCTGGATTGTGGCGTGAAAGAGCATGTAGGTAAATTCATCTTCTAACGAGAGGTGAGTCAGAGCCACCGGATCCGCCTTCTCACGAGAGACGAGAAAGTTTTCGGAATGCTGCCAAATTTCAGGATTCCGGTATTGATCATAGCCAAGATCAAAATGGCATTCGACTGGGAGTCGTTTTCTATCGACAGGCTGGAAATCAATCTTATTTTCATTCGCTGCAAATCGCGGCCCCAAAATAACTTCACGATAGCCGTGATCATTAAAATAGCGAATCACATACGGCTTGGCATCACGTGGAAAGAGCAGGTCAAGATCTTGAAAGTAACGGTCGGTCGGATTTCGATAAAACCGCCGCGCAAACAGCCAACCTTTGAGATTAATCATCGGAATTTTTAGCGCGGTGAAATCTACGGCAAACTGACAGAGAGTCGTCTCTGCCTCGGCATGAATCAACAAGGTCCGGTAGACGTGAAAACGTAAGCTTTCAAATA
>JAYVXN010000212.1:0-1801 GCA_043785085.1 Bdellovibrionales bacterium
GGTTTTCGTCCCAAGGCGCGGATATTGGCAGTCACCGATCAATTTGAAACTTTGAACCGCCTTGAGCTCATTTGGGGAGTGCAAACCCTGCCGATTCGCCCTTACTCAAATTTAGAGCAAGTTGTAGAGCAAGTCGAAAAAATCCTCGTGCAATACGGATTGGCACAAACTGGAGACAAAATAGTGATGACTTACGGTCAGCCTATTTACGATGGAACCAAAACTAACACTTTATATATTTTTACCTTAGGCGGGGATCAGTACGAGCGCTTGCCGAATGATTCAGTGCCATTGAGATGTCAGACTGTCTAAGCATTCCAATTGAAACATTCAGCTAAAAAAATCAGCGTCTGATTTTCTCCAGCAAATAAATAATCTCCCAAAAGGGAGTGATCTTCTCGACCTCCTCTATGTTTACCGTGCAAGAAAGCAAATCGCCTTCCATGATTTTTTCACCCATAAGTTTGTTTTGAATCAATCCAGCCGTTTCTTCCATTTTAACTGCATAGCCCAAAGCTGTCAGGGATTCATTTTGCATGAGATTGAGATCGACTCTTGAATTTCCTTTTTTATCTTTGGCAGTCAGTTTGGTGAAATGAATCACTGCTTTCAAAGTCTTGATTTCCTCTTCGCGTATTTTAATTTGATCGGCTTCTTTTTTAAATAGCCAATCGTTGTACCATTCGGCGAATGCAAAAAGGAGATCTACATTGAGAATCACAATTTTCTGTTTACCTTCACCTAGATCTTCAACTTTCATGTGACCCATGTCATGCAGAGCACTCATCATTTTTTGCATTTTATGAGTCGGCTCATGAAAAATCTGAATGGTGTAATTGCGAAGAATATTGGGATTGACCAAAAGGCCCTTGTCATCGGGGCTTGGCTTTCCGTAGCGCTGGCCGACCAAATTGAGGATCGAAATCAGACGAGTGATTGTGTGCGGAGGAAATAAATCATTTTCCGAGGCTTCACTCTTTTCAAGCAATTTGATGCGTTGGTTGGCGTTGCGAAGATGGCCATTCACAGTTCGCATAATTGCTTTGCACCACTCGGGAAATCCTTGGAACTGTGCATGCAAGGCCTTGTAAGGAAGGGCAATGACTTCTGAATCTTTGATGGCTTTCACAGAAGCGGATCGGGGTTCGTTATCAAAGAAGGCCATCTCGCCAACCATGGCTCCAGGGCCGATTTCAGCCAGTACGATTTCCGCATTCTGTTTAGTTTTGACGACAGCAAATTTGCCAGATTTCACCACGTACATGGCATCTGGCATATCGCCTTCACGAAAAAGGTAGAAATCCTTTTCGATTTTCTTCGGACCGCTGTTCGTCACCATGCATTCTATAGTATCGACAAGACATAACGGAGTCCAACGACCCGCGCTTTCAAGCCAAGTCCTCGACTTTTGCCATCCGCCACATTTAGACCTATCCGAGCCGCGCAAAATAGATTAAAGCTTTGCCTGTTCTTGGAGGCCTGACTAGCCTTTGGGCCAATGGAGTAAGCAAGAAAACGAATGAGTTATCTCATCAACCACAAGGAGCTTTTATGATGAAATGGATCCGTTTACCTCTGGTAGGATTGATCGCAAGTTTTGCAGTGAGCGCATTTGCCTGTCCGGTATTCGAAGGAAAGTATCACTGCAAGACCGCAACTCAAGACAAGGTCGTCAGCCTGACGACGACCAAGGTTGCTGGGGGAACGCAGTACACACTGGATGGTTCATCCATTTTAGCAGATGGCACTTATCGCAAAGTTCAATACCAAGGCGGGGAATATGAAATGGCTGGAATCTGCA
>JAYVXN010000213.1:0-1794 GCA_043785085.1 Bdellovibrionales bacterium
CATTGAGACCTATTTGATCAAGCGGGGATTTATGGATGGCCTGCCGGGTTTTATTGTGGCCGTGGGCGCCGCTTACTCGGTGTTTTTAAAGTTTGCAAAGCTTAAGGAACTTGAAATGAAGCAAGTCAAGCGCGTCTCGACCTAAGTCCTTGTTCGGGTCGGTATCTGTATCAAACTCACCCTCCGTCTCAAGATAAAGTAAAACTGTTTCTCCACCATCCTTTGCTCAAATTTTGACCTTGTTCTGCCGATGAGAGTGCATAACGAGGATGCCTCAATGCGCGAAAAACTCCTGTTGATTTTAGTGATCTCATTCTCTTTCATTTTGTCTGCCAGCCAAACCTGGGCAGATGAAACTTGTGAATGCCAAAATGCGACGTGCAAGCCCTGTGAGACAGAAACAGGATTGACCTTCTATACCGAAAAATGCGGTCCAGAAAATGCGCGGGTGAAGTCCTGCAAACGGCCGACCTGCGTGCCAGTTGAAGATCAAAAACAATGTCTCGCCGATCTCAATACGGGAAGTGAACCGCTCCAAAAACGCAAGCCAGCAGCCCAAGTGAGTCAACCCGTTGAGAAAGCCAGTGTCACAGCATCAACAAGTCCGGTGGCCCATATTGAGGCACTCAGTGGGGCGGCCCGCATCACTCATGTTAATAGCCTCATTGAAAAGGCCAGAGTGAATTTGCGCATCTTTCAAGGCGACAAAATCGAGACAGAAGACACGGCTAAGGTTAAAATCGCCTTTGAAAATGGCGATAGCCTGATCGTCAATCCAAAAACCAGCTTGGTCGTTACCGAAATCCAGTATGAAAAAGAAAAGAAAGTTCACAAGACTTTATTGGATTTGAAATTTGGAATGATCCGCAGTCTCGTTGAAAAAAACAAATATGATGGCAAAACGAACACCTATAAAGTGCGCACCAAAGCCGCCGTTGCCGGCGTGCGCGGCACCGACTTCGTCACGAGTTTTACTCCGGGCGAAAAAGAATGGGTGACCGAGGTTCATACCTTTGACGGATCCGTGAACTTTGGCGGCGCACAACAAGAGAAACAAGTCGATGTCAGCAAGGGCACGTACGCTTCGTTTGTGGTTGAAGGTCCTCCTGATGATCAAGTGACGGATGCCGAACTCAGCAAGTTTCTTGAAAAAGGCTATATGAGCGAAGTTTTTAAAATGACCGAAGACAAAGCTAAAGCTCTCGATATTGCAACCAATTTCGAAATGCCCAAAGCTGAAGACCCAGACAAAGCAGACCGCAAAACCGCTGGAGAATCAGTTTGTGTGAAGCCAGCGGCCGACTATAAACAATGTTCGTGGACGTGCGAGAATAATCCAAAGGGTGAAAAGACCTGTCGAACTGACCTCAAAGGAGTTCATTGCGTGCGGCATTTTTGCAATGCCAATGGCAATTGGACCAATACCCAGCGGCTGCCGGCCAGCCAGGGCGATATGTGTCAGTCGGATAAACCTGTCGTCCGTGATTGCGGCGAATACTGGTAATTTTCTCAAGCTCTCCAGTTTTTTAGGTCAGCAATGAGCTCGTGAATGGCTCGGGGCGGATTTGGTTCGCCGGCCTGCAGACTCAATAACTATGGTTTTTGTCTCAATCCGGTTCACCCAGTGAGTGATCGATCGAAATCGGATTTAATGAGAATGCCGATGCACTTCGCCTTGCACAGAGATTTCACCCACATTCACCGATAAAGAACTATCGGTGTGAATCAAGCTCCATTTATTATCGCGCTGTAATTGTGCGGCCAGAAGGTCAAGAAAGTCAGATGTAAAAGAGA
>JAYVXN010000214.1:0-1791 GCA_043785085.1 Bdellovibrionales bacterium
CGGAACCTACGGACGCTTTCGCTACAGCGCCCGCTACGGCGTCTTCGTTCTGGTGAACGACATTCATCAAAACGTTTTTATTTATAAGCCTTAATCCAAATCCGGCGCCAGAAATCTCATTTCTGGTCGTCGAAATTCTAGTGAAATTCCAGCGAATCGACAACTTCCTAGCTTCCAAAGAACGCTTGATAATTTTGGTGCCCGGATCAGAAGTTGCAATTGCATAGTCAGAATGGGGTGAGCTTATGTATCAGTTTGGGAAAAAATATTTCATCTTAATCTCGATCAGTTTGTTAATTCCATTCTTCCAGAACTGCAGCAAGGTTGCAGTGAATGATCTTAGCTCGACTGAGGCAAAGTCTCTGAGTGATCCAACGATTGTCACTCGACCGCAAGTCACACCACCGCCTACCCTAACTGAAGAAACACTGAAAACAATCCAACCTGCCTTGGCCGTTCGAGGAATCTCTTGTTTGCTGTGCCACGCAGAGATTCGCTCCAACATCATTACTGATTTCGGTTTAGGGACGAGCGAATATTTAGGCGGAAGCAATGCTGCTGCGATCTCAAATTGGTATACGAATGGTGATAGCGCATGGCAATTGGCCAATAAAATTTCTGGCACTGTTTTTGTGCCAGATGCCCCAATCACACCCATCGCCCAAGAATCAATGGGAGAAAGCTATCGGCTGAAGCCACTAGTGAAAATCAAAGAATGGATGACAACACCCATAACCGCTGGCGGAGTTGCAATGCCAGAAATGGCCATTAAAATTATTCCGGAAGTCGGCAACGAACGCGTGATTGCAAAATCTAAAGTTGTCATTCGCGCCCCGAGCATCAGCGAAATTGAAGCCATTGCTCCAGACCTCTTTGCAAAACCTGAAACCAGTGGATTTTTTCGTGTCGGATCAAGCGATCCCGTGCAGTTTCTCGCTGGAGGCGCCGGCCTCACCTCCTACACCAAGAACGACGAGGGAAGGGTTCTCGAGTGTTCCAAAGGAGACATCGTCATCAAAGGAACTCTTTTGCTGAGACGCCTGAAGGTCAATGCAGGCAACGGATGTCGCCTCTATGTCAGCGGTTCAGTTTTTATCGAAGGCGCAATCACTTATGTGGGTCAAGGTCCCAACCAAAATATCCAGATCAGCAGTGCCAGTGCGATTGTTATGGGAATCGGTTATAATGAGCTTTTCAATCGTCTAGTGACTGACTCTCGAGGACTGAAGCTCGCCTCCCGAAATTATACCGATTTAGCTAAACAAATTACTGATGAAGCGCAAAATATCGGAAATTTGCAAGATGCAATCGAGACCAACGGCCTCAGAACTTCGATCGACTTCAAAGCAGTTTTGCTCAACGCGCCGATCGTGCACAGCCGGTATTTAGGCATGGTCAGCGGCACGATCATAGCTGAATCCGCACTGTTTGCCTTAGAGAACTTTCATTTCACTTTTGATCCAGTCTTTACAAAAGTTTCAGTCTTGCCGCTTTTGAAAACACCTGTGCTTTCCCTGGAATAGGAACAGGTTGGATCACGGGGTCGATAGAGATTGGCGGCGAATATTTCCAATACCTCCATATCCACTTGACTGGCGTTAGCATGTCAGATTGACCTAGCCGGGCTAACTCGGTCCAGGTTCTATGATAAGATCTGGGCCATGAAAGGATCTGTATCATGGCAAGAAAGAGACAGGCTTTGGATAATTTGATTTTAAAGGAAGTCTCCAAGGGAAACTTCTAAGCCCGGCGAAGCGCAAGGATGCGGTTCAGATGGTGATGCGAGAGCTG
>JAYVXN010000215.1:0-6098 GCA_043785085.1 Bdellovibrionales bacterium
AGGAAATCAAAAAACAAGGTGCGCTCTGGATTTGCATTAAAATTATGCAGAGTCGACTGGTCTTGATTATTGGTCTTTTGATAAACCCACTGAATATTGGTCGTCTTACCGCCAAGCGATGGGCCGTAATAAACGATCTTGCAGTGAATTTCTTTAGCCTCTGGGTTGATAATTGCCATTGGTTACCATTGAAGCTGGAAACGGCTCACAGTTCAATCCGATTTTCGAGAGCACGCCCTAATGTTCTGTCGTCGACATAGTCTATATCACTCCCAATCGGAACACCACTCGCAATTCGGGTGATTTTCAGCTGTTTCTCGGCCAAAACACGCGCGAGATACAGGACGGTCGTATCCCCTTCAAGATCGGGGTCGAGGGCAAGGATCACTTCGGTGATTTTGGGGCCTTCACCGTGAATTCCAGCGTCGATGCGATTGATCAGATCTTGGATTTTTAAGTCGTGAGGACTGATTTTATCAAGAGGTGAGATCGCACCATGCAAAACATGGTAACGGCCGCGAAAGGCACCGCTGGATTCCAATCGTGAAATATCCAAGGGCTCTTCAACGACACAAATGAGATCTTCTCGACGATGGGGGTCCAGGCAATAGCGGCAGATCTCGGTTTCTTCGGTATAGGAGAAACACTGCTGACAAAGATGCACGTTCTCGGCCACCTGACGCAAAGCGCTCTGAAGCTTGTCGGAAAAATCCGGAGTGCGCAGAACAAAGTAGGCCAAGCGCTGCGCGGTCTTCGGCCCAATGCCCGGGAGCCGAGTCAATTCGTGCACCAATTTTTCAAGAGAGCCGATTCTTAACATGCCGATCCTATATCAAGGTTTAAAACATTCCAGGAAAACCAAAACCGCCGGTGATTTTTTCCAATTCCGCAGCATGAGTTTCGCGAGCTTTGCGAAGTGCCTCATTGGCTGCGGTCACGATCAAATCCTGCAACATTTCGGCATCACCCGACTTGAACACATCTTCGCTGATCATCAAGGCTTTAATGGTGTGTTCACCCTTAATTGTAACACGAACGGCCTCGCCGCCGGAAGAGGCTTCGTATTCTCGTTCGTTTAATTCTTCCTGCAATTTTTTAATTTTGGTTTGCAGTTGGTTGGCTTGTTTCATCAGGTTTTGCATACCGCCCGGCATGCCGCCGCCACTTCGACCTTTCATGTGTTCTCCTTGATTGATTTAACTTGGGTTTTAAATGCAGTTTTGGCCGAACGAACCAGTGGATTCTTCTCGACTTGCTCTTCGAGAGTCTTTTTCTTCGCCTGAGTGTGTTGATCGACGGCTGTTTTCGGAGAAATCGTCTCGCTGCTCGGATCGGCGAGTTTCATTTCAACTGTATATTTCTTATTCCACAAAGATTCGAGAAAAGCCTCAATGCGCTTGAGATTTTCGGGTTCATTGAGCTTATCGAACAGAAAGCCCATTTTTTTTGGCATGCCGATGACCAGGCGACTTCCGTCCGTTTGAATCAGGTGGGTGTTTTCGAGCATCGCGCCCAGCAAACCGTTTGCGTTCTTTACTTTTTCAACAAAGCGAAACCACGGGTCATTCGGACGGGCTTTGAGAGCTTCTGAATCTTCGGCTTCAGGTGCCGGTTTGCTCGCGGCCGGTTGCGGCGGCGCTGTCGTTGATGCGGTGGCTCGACTCACTTGCGAAGGCTGGGCCGCCAGAGAGGCATTTGCCGAAGCTGTTTTTGCTGGAACCGCGCGGGCCTGAGGCTCGTGCAGCAATTGCTCGAGATTTGCGATTCGCGGGGCCGCCGCCATACGCAACAGAAGCATTTCCAGAACCAAGCGAGTATCTTGCGCCCGTAAAATATCGCCGACACCCTTTAGGGTCATATCAAAAAGCAGATGCAGGTCTTCTTCGCTCAAGGACTGAGTCAGATCGAGCAGATGCTGAATTTCTGAATCAGGTAGATCAACTAAGGCGGAGACACTGTCACCGGCAAGACGGACCATCAGGGCATTGCGAATTTCTTCAAGAAGATCCTGGGCGAAGAGTTTCGGATCGAAGCCACTTTGAAAGATTTTTTCAATCACGCGCACGGTTTTCAGAGAATCGCGCGTGACTAAAGCAGCCAGTGCTTCGAGGAGAAGCGTCCGGTCGGTCAGGCCTAAAACCTCGACAACTTTGGCGAGAGTGACGGTCCCGTCGCAAAAAGTGATGACTTGATCAAGCAAACTTTGGCTATCGCGAAGTGAACCATCGCCTTGACGGGCAATCAGCCATAATGCTTCAGTTTCGAATTTAACGTTTTCGGCGGCGCTAATTTTTTCCAAATGCGTGGCAATTTGCCGAGACGGAATTCGCCGAAAATCAAATCGCTGGCAGCGCGACAGAATTGTATTGGGAATTTTTTGCACTTCGGTCGTCGCCATGATGAAGACGACATGAGGAGGCGGTTCTTCCAGCGTTTTTAACAAAGCGTTGAAGGCGCTAGTTGACAGCATATGCACTTCATCGATGATGTAAACTTTGTAGCGACCCGACGATGGCATATAGCCGACGGTTTCGCGCAATTCGCGGACGGCATCGACGCCGTTGTTGCTGGCTCCGTCGATTTCAATCACATCCAGGCTGCGGCCTTCGGAAATGTCCGTACAAGTTGGACATTGATTGCACGGGACCGCATCACCAGCAGCAATGGCATTCGGGCAGCGTAGGCTTTTTGCGACAATTCGAGCCGTGGAGGTTTTTCCAGTGCCGCGAACACCGGTAAACAATAATGCTTGAGGAAGGCGATTGTGGCGGATGGCATTGAGCAACGTCGTTGAAATGTGGTCCTGCCCCACGAGTTCTTGAAATGATTGGGGTCGCCATTTGCGAGCAATCACTTGGTAGGACAATCTCAACCTCCGCAAAATTTGCTAGAAGACTTCCAGAAAAGCTTTGCTTTTGTTGCGCCGACAAACGGCCGAATGGGAAGCAACAAAAGGTGGCCAGGCACCCCATATCACATGGAACGTCGATTACCGTTGCTTCCTTCCGGACCTGGCGGGTTTCACCGAGCTCCATTGTATGGGACCCGGCCATGAACGCATGAATCTAGCTGAGGGAGGTGTGACGAGCAAGCATGCAAAGGAGTAGCTCGTTGCGTCAGAGTTGATACGCAATCTTCTCCAAGGTGTTTAGCTCATCGAGCCAATAATTATAGCTCGTAAAGGCGGGAAAAATCTGTTTGAAGAACGGATCATTCCAGCGCTGCGCAATCCAACTGGCATAACTGATGATTCTTAAGCCGCGAAGCGGTTCAAACAAGTGCCAGTCATTGCCGATTTCACGGAGCTCTTCATAGCCTTCGCAGATTTGCTCTTGTTCCAGTTCGGCCTCGGCGTCGTTTTGCAAAGAGCCACTGAGCAGCATCCAAAAGTCCTGAATCGGCGGGCCATTACAAAAATCATCAAAGTCGACAAAGAAAAACTCTTTACCGGTGTGAAGCAAATTACCTTTGTGACAATCACCGTGAATGCGGATGAACGTCGCAGGATCGAGATTCTCATCCAAGTAGCGCAGAATGACTTCGCAAGTCTCAAGGTAGCGATGGCGCACGTCCAAATAAATAAATGGTTCAAGGCGTGGTAAAACGGCCCAACCATAGGCTTCCGCTCCGAGAGTCGGACGATGCAACGCCCGATGTCGGCCGCCAACATTGTGAATGCGCGCTAAAGTTCGTCCCACTTGTTTGAGTTCACCGCCTAAGAATTCCTGCGGCATGCGGCCGACGACCCGCGGAAAAAGCGACAATTTAAAGCCAGCAAATTCAAGCACGGTTTTACCATTTTTTAAGGGCAACGGGGCCACGGCAGGAATGCCTTCACGTTGTAAATCGAGAAGAAACTCATGTTCATCTTGAATGGCGTGCGTGGTCCAGCGCTGCGGACGATAGAATTTGGCAATCACCCGATCATTCGGTGCCGGCGCTTTGGCATGAACTTCGAGACGCAAATCGAAAACCCGGTTTTCGTACGAGTTTAACTGAGAATATTCACCCGTGGTATGGAATCCGGCCTCTTCAAGAGCCTGTAAAATAATCTGCGGTTGTAACGAATCAAAATCAGAAGCCATGTTGGCAAAGTATTCGCAGTGAATGCGCTTGTCAGCCCGTATTTTGAACAATCTCTGAACTCTCTCATGTTGATTGAACCCCATTTCGGCCCACTTAACTTAAGAGAATTAACCGCCTGTTCCCGAGCGCCGTCAAATATCGATCGCAAAAGACTAACTTCAACTCCTGGTATGACCTTGAAATCGTCGAATCTTTCGCCGCTCCTGAAGAAAATTCTCAAGACTCAATTTCAGCTGCCACCAATTCGACCTCATGAGCCCTTTCGGGGCATCAAACTTGCTTTGCTGATCCTGTGAAGAGGACGGCCACCGATGCATCGAATTTTGCTCATTTTCATTCTGGGTCTCGTTAGCACCGGCTGTTTTCGAAAAGATCTGCATCCGACGTTCCCAGAAGATCTCGGCGTGCAGTCGCAACCAGCGTCAGTTGATGCCCAAAAGCTGATTTCAGGCGTTTATCGCTACCATAGTGAGTTCGTCATTGAGCTGAAAGCAGATGGAAACTATCTCGCCAATGATAAAATCTATTTTCAATCAGATACCGATACCAGCCATCTGGGTTCATGTGTGTTTCGGGTCGCAGGCACTTATGAGCTCCGCCAAATCACCGGAAAAGGTGATGGTGTTTATTATGAAAATGGCCAGCCTTTTGCGAAAGACTTTTCACACGCAAAATACGCCTTAGTTCTGAACGAAGTGGCTTATCAAATCAAAGGCGCTCGTTTTCATCGCGTCGGAAAGAGCTCTTCGCTGATCGTCGATCCACGTGATCAAGCGCAGGCGGATCCAGACGCTTTTCTCTGTAAAGATCATCTCGAATTCGACCGCGTGGGCACGATGGTGCAGGTTTATCCGATATCGAGTTTGACTGAAAATTATTATATTGAACCGGTCGCTCAGCCCACGGGGCCACTTGCCGGACTAAATGTGAAACTGAACGTCCAATCGCTGGACATCACCGATCTATTTTTCGCGGATTTTCAAAATCTGCCTGCTGCTTCAGCTTTGCCGGTCAGCAGCTTTTCTTGGGGAAATATTAAAAACGGCCCCGGCCAGTTTTCTCTCGATCCGAAAAAAAGAGCTTTGAACTTTTCCATTTCGGCGTCCGCCTCGACCTGTCAAAGTGATTTACAGGGCCAAGCCCAAGTCTTACAAGTGCTCTACCAACGAGCCCATTCGCAGCAGTTTTTACTGCGCCTTAAAGACTCGCAGTTTAAGCCGGGAGATCGAAAGCCCTGTCCGAATCAACCGGCGACTCCGCCAAATTCACTCGGCCTGAACACAGATTTTTTCAATCAGGCCGAATTGTCCTTTCAGTGACGAAAATAGGCTGTTCTAGAAAAGTTCGACAGACGATTGTGACTAGGAACCGATAAATCCTCGAAGTCAGCCATAATTCAATTGGCCCTAGAATTGCTCAAGGAACTGTGGCGCCAGACTCCAGTCTTTGCGCTGTTTAAGGAGTTCGTTATGATCGCTCGTCGTTTAAAAACCCTCTTGTTCCTTTGGGCTGCCATCACCGCCTTGATCATGACTGTGGCCTGTTCGCGCGGAGGAGAATCTCCGGGAGCGCGCAGCGCTCCGGCAGCACCGCACCCAGCCCCCCTGCCGGTTAATCCGCAGGTGAATCCTTTGCTCAATAACACTGGTAAAACTGCGCCAATTCCGACGAATACCTCAACGGGCAGTGTGACCACATCGCGAAATACCGATCCCATCAACAAGAACACCCAGCCCGCCGGTGGGGGTGGGCCTGGAAAACTCGTGGTGACGCAGTCACCTTTGAATCCAAATGGTCAGACTCCTGAGCAGATTTTTGACGGAAAAGACCCGGCGGTCATGACCGATACTGTTGACAGTCAAATGCGCAACAGCCTGGGCGATGCTCTCTATTATAGTGATGCGGCCGTTGATAATATCGCCGCTTTGCTGCGCGATCGATTTGCCAATCGCACCGACACTGCGCAAATCACGCTTGATCAGCAATTCATCGATTCAATTGGCTTGACCAAA
>JAYVXN010000216.1:0-6097 GCA_043785085.1 Bdellovibrionales bacterium
GAAGAGTATGTTAGCCGGTAACATGACCGGCCAAAGGTCTGCGCTTTCATGAAATCCGTGGTAATTGGCGCCTCGAAAAAGTGGCTTAAAAAGCCGGCGCTCCTGAAATTCCGCGCGGGTCGGCAGCGTCTTTTAAGCCAAGGTTGGACTCCGATCCGGGGAATTGAGGCCCCACAGGGCTCGCGTCCAACCGAGCGAGCCCGCACGCTAGTCATTTGAATTTGGAGCAATCCTACAATCGGCCAACAATATTTTTGCTAGCCCGGTAGTATTTAGATTATTATCGAGAAAAAATGCTTCTGCAAGTGCGCATTGAAATTTGAGGAATTCCGTATGGACCATTTGGTCCCCCACCGTTGGTCGGTTTTTTATTTCTGAAAAGCAGTTTAGCTTTTTCGAGAAGGCTCACTCGTTTGTCCGGATCGAAATTGCGAATTGTGCCGTTGACCTGAATATATTCCTGTTCTTGTGGCGAATAAAGTGGAGTAACTAGCGGAAGTATCAAGTCAATGCCGATTCCAGACGCCCCATATCGAATGACCGGCTGCATTCGTTCACCTATGCTCATACGAGGTTCTTCGCCCTTGGATCTACTGTGCGTGCTCGGCAATTCAATTTTAACTGGTGAATTATTCAATAAAAAATCAATCTCGCGGGAACCACCATCTAAATAAAGTGCACTTTCGACCCCCTCAACTGTTTGCCAATTTTGATTCGCCTTGCTGTAGATGTGAGCAGTGTAGAATCCTCTTGTAACATTTTGCTTTTTTAAATTTGCGAACTTCAACTCAATGATAACTACGAACTCGTCGCTTTCTGTGACCGAATCTAATTCCCCTTCCGTACTGGGTAAAAATGGACTGACCAGTACGGCATGAGCCTGACTTAGGCAGATATTGAAAGTGATGACCGCTGTTAAAATAAAAAAAATTATTTTAGGCATGTATTATAACCATGCAAGGCATGCCAAACCTTTTTCAGTTCGCTTTCCTGTCAAAATTTTGATCGTCATGCGAAGCAAACTGCAAAACAATGTCATTTTCCGAATAGATAGCTGCAATCAGTTGGCGGCGATTAAAATGACGAAATTGGTCAGCTGGTAAAGGTGTAAGTCAATACGACAAGCGGACTTGCGCAAAGCCAAAACATGTCCAGAATCACTTCTTCGTGGGGCCGACGACGGACAGTTTTAAATTCGCCTCATGACGATTGAATCGAAAACTCTCGGTGCTCGTTCCCGTCGGTCAAGACGGGGACAGAGATTGCCGCTTTTACACGATGACGTCGGCAACATTGGCCTCTGGTCAGGTGAACGAGAGTTTTAGTCACTTTACGCAAAAAAAAGGCGGAGCAACACACAATTGGTGTTGCTCCGCCGTCGTTATCGCACAACTTCGAAACGCGTCTGTCGATTGAGTCGGTTAATCAAGACTTTGATGTTGGTGCCGTGAACCGCCTTCCAAAAGGCTGTTTCGCCTGCACCCGTGGGAACTTTGGCAAGAATTGCTACTAAAATTTCGTATTCAAAGAGCTTTTCATAGAGCCCTGAGACGAGGATTTCCGTATAGTGCCAGCCAACGTAAAGTCGTGGCTCAAATGGGTTTTTCGGCGGAGTGCAGCCGATCCGTTCAAATTCATCGCGGAGATAGCCGATTTTTGTGGTCATTTGAAAATTCCTTAAAATAATTGAGTTTATGGGTGGGTCATTCTCTTAGCGCCGACTTTTACGGTAGTGGCGAGACGTCCTTTGCATTTTGAATGCGTTGTTCATCTGTGCTCTCAACTGTCGCTTGTGCGTCAGCCTCTGCGAGTCGTGCGGCGATCTCTGGCGGCATCTGAATTCGGGCGATGACTTGTTCCACGATCTGTGGTGTCGTTGACTGCTCATGTTCTTGACGTTTTCTTTCCTCTGCGGCTTTTCGTGCTAACCACTCTTTTTTCTGGGCGCTGACACTGCCGTGCGAACATTTCGCCAGCCTCGAAATGGTGCGAAACGAGAGCCCCGCATCGAGTAGACTTTCAATTAATACTTAGTTACGTTTGCGTTCTCTGCCGATTTTAGCGCCGCGCGCTTTGGCTGCGGCGAGACCGTTTCGGACCCTCTCAGCGATCAGATCCCTCTCACCAGAAACAAGTAAATACAGGTATCAGTGATGAATTAGGCAAAGGGAGTGTTTGCTACCTTTGTAGAGATGGGCACCCCTGGTATGGGGAGCAAGTAATTATATGTCGAATCGAGCGCCGACACACTGGCGCCGAGTATGTCGTGCATCGTCTGGGCAGAATACGGGACAGGCAACGGGTACCCGTAAGCTCGCTTTCGTCCAGGCGTCCCTCCGATTCAAATCCCTCCTCGCAATCTTTGCATGTGATTGCGCTGCGATTTTCAGCTCTTGCTGGGCTTTCTGAATTGATGGACAATTTTTTATTTCCTGAGCGCACGGGGCGCGCAGAGGAAGTTTCGAGGGACATCAACGATGATAAACTACAAGCAGTTATGGGCAGCGATTCCGAATGAGACGGTGAACCGACGGTCGCTTTGCTCCGTCGGAAGATATTAAAATCGTTGGACAAAGGAGGACCTTTGATCGAAGCTTACCATTCGACCGTAAATAATATGGCGACAAAATTTTTGGGGGTCTTGCAAGAACGTCTCAAAATGGAGTCATGTTTGGCGGTTTGCACTGGGGTCGTGGCTTAGTCCGAGGTTCATGACGTGTCGCCGAATTGGAACTTGCAGTAAAGAATCAATAGGCCGTCGTCGTCGATTAAGGTGCGTGAAATCATGATCGATAGCTGTTCGAAGTAACGTCGGATACTACCGGCGTTTTTGATCCAAGGGCGCGCCCGACCCCAGGCGCAGTAAAGTTGTGTCAAACATTGCGCCACTAGGGCAAACCCGAAGAAGACATTGGGAAGGTTCGCGAAGTGACCAAAGTTGTGCTCCATCTGAAAGCCAAGATTTTTCTGTTCGTTGAAGACCCTGTTTTCGATTGATGCGAATCTCGCGCGACCTCCTTGTGCGATCTGAATTACATTATTTTTATTTACCTCAAGATCAGTGACCCAAGTATTGAAATACATTTGCACGCCCTCTGGACTGATCTCAGTCAGTTCGACGAGATTGACCCAGTGGGCATGGTCTTCTTTATAGAACTGGGCGAGTGGCAACTTGTTCTGAAATCGATAGATCTTGCGTGTGCCATCACGGTCCATGACCTCGACTGAGATCCATTTTTCTTTAAGTGTCTCAGCCCAGCTGAAAAGCTCGCGATTACGCTCAGGCTTTGCGGTGAAGATGAAATGCCCACCTTTTTCCTGGATGAGAGTCGCAATCGTGGTCACGGCAAACAAGTTGTCACCCAAAAAGCAAAAGGATCTCTTGGGATAAAGCGTCTTCATTTTGGTGATAAGTCGTTTAGCGGCGTTGATCTCGCAGTCGTTCTTGCTGTACTCTACTGAGTCACCACCTTGCCTCTCAATTGGTTCAAAAAACAGTGGCAGTGCGTAGGTGGCCTTCGGATTGGTGAGAGTCGCAACCAATTGGACATGGAGAAACAAGGTGCGCTCGGTGCCATCAGAGAGAGTCGACTTACGGGTCAGAGCGTTTTCAAAGCGAAGTTTGTAGCTTGAAAGCTGGCCCGAGCCGTCAAGCGAAACGAGCTCCATTTTATTCAACAGCTTCTGATCCCTGAGGATCTTTTTGCGCTCGAGCCCCGCGTGAATGTTGCGTAGCAGGCCGTTGAGCGCTGCCGTAGGAAGTTCAGAGAGTGCATACCTGATCTCATCGTCAGTTGGGACGTTGTGCATGGGCATCCATTTTTGAAAATTGCGGAGTGTCCACTCGGAGTCGCGGTTTTCGAGACAAAATGCGCGTAACGAACGCTGTCGAGTAAGAAACATCATGAGGGTACAAAAGGCGATTTGGCCCATAGAGTACCAGCACTTGGCTTTGATCCGCGAATCCGGCAACCCCGACAGCCAGTCGCGAAACTCGGGAAATAGTCGGTAAGATAACTTCATGATCTGCATGGCAACTGAATCCCAAACTGTTGTTTACAAATGGGATTACTTTATGAGACCAGGCCTAGACCTCTCAAGCCAAATTCACCACGCCTAGACCAATGTCATGCTGTCCAGCGACGATGCGAACAAATAAATCGCGAGTCCGCGAAAACCCGCGCCAGCAGGCGCGTTGGTTTTCGTTCGGAATCGCTGTATCTGGACTTATTTATTTTCTGAATTCTTTTGACCATTCCTCTGTCTCAATTTAGGACAGAAACTTTTTCGACTTCCAAATTTGCCTTGATTTACAGCTAGTGTTTTCATCTTTGACAGCAAATTCGCCTCATTTGGCCAATAGCCAAGCCTAGGCGGCTTGGATTTTGAAGCTTTAGACCTCAAAAGTCTTAAAGTGAGGCAGTGAAAAATGAAGACTAAATATTCAGTCATGATCAGCTCTGTCTTTCTGATGGTCACATTTCAAAACTGCTCACCCGTCAACTTTTCACAAATACCGGCGAGTCCGCCAGCTCAGACTTTAGGAAGCGCGCTGCCGACAGCGACACCAGGGTCAATCATCAACCCGGGCCCGACTGGTACCGGCTCAACCATGACCACGGTGGCTCTTAAAACGATCCGACCTGTCTTTGCGGTTCGCGGCTTGAACTGCTTCACCTGTCACGGCACTGCAGGTTCAAGCGTGATCACAGACTTTGGTTACGGCTCAGCAAATTTTCAGAGCAATCAATTCTTTTTCGCGAGCAATAATTTAACGGCCTACAATGATTCATTCGTCAAAAATGCGATTGGTGGCTGGCAGAGCTTTAAAGTCAACAATGGTTCGCTCCACGTCCCGGCCGTCACTTTCTCTTCGACCGAAGCGATGACTTTATTTGGTGACACCTCAATCACCAGTTTCGAAAAAGCCGTGCAAATGTCAAATCCAACCGGTGCGACGACGTCAATGGTGTCCGGAGTCACACCGCCAGCCGGGCAAGCCGCTGTGGTGGTCGATTCAGATATTAAAATTTCCTATCCGACTCAAGACGAAATTCTCGCGCTCGTTCCAGCGAGCCAAGCTTCGGCCCCTGTTACCGTTGCCTTGGCCAATAATGTGAATGCGAGTCAAACATCAAGTCAAAGTGGCCTCAGCGTTGATTCCTCAGGAAATTTCGTGCGAAATAGTGTCGGCACGACCAAATGCTATGGCGATATTGTGATCAAAGGCCCGTTGCTACTTAAGAATCTTGTTCTTGAAACGGATCAAAGTGGTTGTCGCCTCTATGTCAGCCAATCTGTTTTTATTCAAGGTCCAATCACATACTCTGGAGCACAAGGAACAAATTTGCAAATCACCAGTGCTCGCGCCATTCTCGTTGGCTTCAGTGCCATTCGATTAGGCGCTTTGCCACAAGCAACTTTCAATAGCGTAACCGTTCGTACAGCCGATTCCACTCTCACGACGGCCGGTGGCCCCTGGCCGCGATTTTCTCCGCAATGGGACAGCTCTTATAACCCAAGCGATGCACCTATCAATGGTCTGGCGACGACAGATTATTTTGATGCCATTGTCAGAGATTCAATCGGCATCGGTTCTGAAATTCAAGATGCCGGCGATCCGGCTGCTGTGCAAAACCTGGTTACCGGTGAATCAATTGTCAAAGAAGCCCCCTCAAGCGACAATAATAATGTGGGCGGTCCGCGTATCGCTATCGACTATACGGCCTTGTTGTTGAATGCCCCGCATGTGCACAGTCGCTACGCCGGCACATTCAAAGGCGTCATCATTAGTGACGTGGCCATGCTGGCAAGAAACACCTCAAGCCAAACAATTGAGCAGTTTGTTTATGATCCGGTTTTTGACCAGGTACCCGTGATCTTACCAGCACTGACAACAACCATCATCTCTGTTAAGCATTGAGCAAGTGGGGAATTGTAAATAGAGACTGGTGCTCCTTGCCAGAGGATAGGCGCAGATGCCGACACACAGATTGCCGACGAAGTGATTATCAATTTTTTGGACACCTTTGGCGAACTTCCGAAAGCCTTCATCTACGATCGCGGAGCCGATTCAAAGAAGAACGTGAAATTTATA
>JAYVXN010000217.1:0-18335 GCA_043785085.1 Bdellovibrionales bacterium
TGAAACTCTGAAAAGTGATCAAGGTGTCCGCGAAAATCTCGTGCACGATCTGCAATCGCAGCACTTCGATTTAAAGCTCAGCATTCAAAAAGCCGAAGCGGAAATTCAGGAGCTGCGTTTTGAAATTGAGCAGGCTCGCCGTAATAAAGAAATGACCGGTTCGCTGCTGCAGGAAAACGAAACTCGCAAGCAGATTCTCGACGGCGACTTAGCTCGAGTGATGGAGAGTTTGGCCAGTGTCCGCGAAGAAGCGGAGAAATTAAAAGCGCAGTATGATCTCAAACGTGAACTCTATGAAACTTCTTCATCGCGAATTGAAGAAGTGGACGAAGAGCTGACCACGGCTCGCCGTGAACTGTTAACAGTTTCACAAGGTGAGTCGCATGTCTCCTCACGCGTGACTTCGATAGAAGAAGCCATTGCCGGAATTGCCGAGCGCGAAGCCGAAACCCAATTAATTTTGCAAGAATTAATTGCCAAGCGCTTGGAGTTTGAGCAGCGCCGTAATAAAGTTTTCACCAGTCTTGAAAAAGAGCGGCAGATGCAATTGGATCTCACTCGAGACGTTGAAACCTTTGCCGCCAATAAAGCGCAGTTGCAAAATTCGATTAACGAGCGGCGCTCTGAAGTTGAACTCTTCAAAGATAATCTCAATGAAGTCACCAGCCGCCTTTATGGTCTGGAGAACTTGCATTCCAATTTCGAAGGCTTTGAAGCCGGTGTAAAAAGCGTCATGTTCTGGCAGCGCCAGCGCCTGGATACAGTGCCCGAAGGTGAGCGTGAGGAGCAAACTCAGTTTCGCCCGATTGCGGAAGTGGTTGAAGTTCCGGCTGAGTATGAATTGGCGATGGAAGCTGCTCTTGGGCCAAAATTGCAAATGCTCTTGAGTGCGAGTTCTGATACCGCACTTGAAGCTGTCAGTTATTTAAAAGAGCAAAAATCCGGACGCTCGAGCTTTTTCACTGGCGATGGTCTGCAATTGCAGGTGGCGAGCAGTGAAGAACTCATAAAACAAATGAGTTCGGTACGCGCGGTGCTCAAAGATGTGGTGCGTTCGCCTGAGCGTTTTCAGCCTGCGGTTGAAAAGCTCTTGTCAAATGTCGCCGTGGTGGACACCATTCAATCTGCTTTGCAGCTACGCCCTGAATTTCCGGGATGGACGTTTGTGACCACTGAGGGCGATGTTTTGAGCGCCGAAGGTGTGCTCACGGGTGGCACAGCAGAAAGCGCAGATTCAGGGGTGCTCAAGCGCCGCCGTGAAATCAAAGAACTCTCACTCAAAAAAGACGAATGGTCAGGAAAGCTTGCTTTGGCGCAAGTGACTTTAAAGAAAATGGAAGATCAGTTGAAAACTCTGATCTCAGATCTTGAATCAGCCGTCAAAAAGAACACCGAACAAGAAATCCTACTCGCCGGTCTTAAGAAGGATCTTGAACGCGCCGAAACTGAACTCGCCAGTGCGAATCAGGCGATTTCGCGCCAAGAGCGTGATGTCATGCAGGTGCAAGAGCAAATGCAGCGTAGGCAAACTGAACTGGCGGAATTGCAAACTCGGCTTGCTGAGTTAAGTGAGCGCAAAGGCGGCTTAGAAGAAAATATTTCTAATCTCACGCAAGAGCTGGAAGTCGCCCGTGGTGGCATTGATGAGCTCCAAGAAGAAACCACCCGTCTGCAAGTGCAAAGTGCCACGAAAACCCAAGAGCGCGAAGGTCTTGAACGACAGCTGGAGATGCTGACTCGAAATGCCACCGATGTGCAGGCACAATTGGTGCGCATGATGGAAGAATCAACTCGCTCCACACAAAGTATGTCGACTGGGCAAATCGCCCTTGAAGAGAAAAAAGTATCTCTCGAGCATCAGATCAACCAAAACGAAGAGCTCGAGGAACGCTTGTCACAAGCGCGCGATGAGTATGAACAGGTGCAAGCTCGTGTGCGTGATTTAGAGAAAAATCTCTCGGCCCAACAAAGCTTGCGCAATCAATTGCAAGCCAAAATGAATGAAGCTCAGCTCCACATGGAGCAGGCGCGCATGAAAGAGTCTTACCTCATTGAGCAGATTCGTGAGCGCTATATCATTCACTTACCGGATGTGGCGGAACGCTATCATGACCGCGAAGGCGATTTGCCGGCGGCGGAAGTGAATCTTAAAGATCTCAAAGAGAAAATCAGTCGTATTGGTGATGTGAATTTAAGTGCCATTGAAGAGTATGATGAAGTGGCCGGACGCTATGGGTTTCTCTCCAAGCAGCAAACAGATTTAATTGAGGCCAAAGAGCAACTGAAAAAAGTGATCGACCGGATCAATCGCATTTGCTCGCGCCGCTTTAAAGAGACTTTTGAAGCCGTAAATGATCGGTTTGTGAAAGTGTTTCCAGTGCTGTTCGGGGGTGGTGAAGCCCAGTTGATCTTGGTTGAAGATCCGGAAAAAGGCGAGATGGGGATTGATATCGTCGCCAAACCTCCCGGTAAGAAAATGCAAAACGTGACGCTGCTCTCGGGTGGAGAAAAAGCCCTCACTGCGGTTTCGCTGGTGTTTTCGATCTTCTTGGTGAAACCCTCACCTTACTGTCTGCTGGATGAGGTGGATGCGCCACTTGATGACGCCAACGTGTTTCGTTTTAATGACCTGGTCCGCGAAATGGCTCGGCGCTCGCAAATCATCGTGGTCACGCACAACAAGCACACCATGGATGTGGCGCAAAAGCTGTACGGTGTGACCATGCAAGAAAAAGGTGTCTCAAAGATGGTATCGGTCAATCTTGGGCCGACAATGGGGATTGCGGCAGTTTAGGACCTGTGACGAAATAACTTAGATATTTTCGCGCAGCGGATTTTGAGTCAGACCGAGGCGCTAGCCCGAAGGACTAGCCAGCGGCTAATTCGAGGGCGACGCAACGAAGGGCTGGCACAAAAGACCAAGCGAAAATGTCTAAGTTATTTCGTCACAGGTCCTTAATGCGCGCGAGTCCGTGGGCCTGGTTTTGAAAAATAAGACCCGCACCCGATTCAGGAGCTGGTTCTGAAATTGCGGATTGCGGGCGGATGCCTTCCTCGAGCTCCGCGAATTGTTTCAGATGAGCAATGAATAAGCTGACCTAAGACCCTTACGACGTCTTCCCGCCGCCAGCCGCCGTAGTCCCCGGTGAAGTCGCGGGCAAATGCAACTCACTTGGCTTGACCTTCATCCAGGCAAGCGCTTATTTTAGGCGCGAATCGAGGACTCCCCATGCCCGTCAATAATATCGAGAATATCGAGAATATCGTGTTAAATGAAAATGTGATCATCATTGTCGCGGCCGTCATTGGCGTGCTTTTGACGATCGGCTTCATCCTGGTCGTGCGATCGCTCTTTCGCTCTCAACCGGCCCCTTTGCCACCTTCTGAAAAAAAACCTCTCCCTGTCGCCCCCATTGCGACCCAAGTTCAGCCGACTCCCGAGCTCGAGCCTCTCACGGAGCTTGAGGCAAGGCATGAAGCCCGAAAAGAGATGCTGCCGCCGCTCGAAATCGTTCCGGCACAGGCCGATGAAGTCGAGGCCATCCATACTGTTGCTGAAATTCAACGGCAGGAGCCCAAGGCACTGGCACCGGCGCTCGCCAATACGCGCAATTCGTTTTTCGGTCGCCTGAAGCTGATTTTCTCTAAGAAAGAAAAACTCACGCGCAGTGAAATGGAGGAGATCGAAGAGATTCTCTATACGAGCGATCTCGGCCCGGGCACTGTACAGCGTCTTTTGAGCGCAGTCGAAGGCCGCTTAGACAATCAAAGTGCGGGCGGTTTTGAGGCCGTGCGCGAGGCGATTCGCCAAGAAATGATGGGGATATTCCAAGCCCTTCCGCAAAATAACGGAACGCACAGCGATGGCGCGGTTATTCAGATACATCACGGTAGTGAAGACTATATTGAAGGCCTACAGCAGCTCAATATTTGGGGCCGGCAGCCTTCTGTACTTATGATTGTAGGGGTCAATGGTGCCGGAAAGACCACCACCATTGGCAAACTCGCACGGCGGGCTGCGCAATCTGGAAAACGTGTTTTAGTGGCGGCAGGTGACACCTTTCGCGCAGCTGCTGGTGACCAGCTGAAGGTCTGGACTGAACGGGCCCAAGTTGAGATTTTTAATCCTGAAGGAATCTCTGATCCCAGTGCAGTGGCTTTTGAGGCCTGTCAGATCGCCAAAGCGAAAAACTACGATCTCGTGATCATTGATACTGCGGGCCGTCTGCACACGCAGAAAAACCTGATGGAAGAACTCAAGAAAATGAAGCGCGTGCTCGGCAAAGTCATTCCAGATGCGCCGCATGAAGTCTTACTCGTTCTAGATGCCAACTCTGGCCAAAATGCTCTGGTGCAGGCCAAAGAATTTAATGACGCACTCGGGGTGAGTGGCGTGGTCCTCACCAAACTCGACGGCACCGCCAAAGGCGGTGTGGCCGTGGGTTTAGCTTGTGAACTGCACCTGCCAATTAAGTTGATCGGCGTTGGCGAAGGCATTGAAGACTTGCGTCATTTCTCATCGCAAGAATTTGTAGATTCAATCATCTAACATTTATGGCTAGCCTACTGGCTTCATAAATGACCTGCCCAATATGAATCCAATATGAATCCAATATGAATTCAATGAGAAATCGGTTCTATTCCTGAGGTTTTTCGCTTAGATTGTTCTAATGATTGAGAAATCTTCAAAGTCTGAAAAGGCTCCGAGCAGCGCGGGGAAAACTCCCACGAGCGCCGCACGGCTTTTTGAAGTCGAGATCGCCGGTATTCCGATGCGATTAAAATCTGCACATGATGATAAGACTGTAAATGAACTGGTTGAATTGGTGAATGCAAAGATCAACGAGGCTTTGCCACTGACGAAATCAGGTTCGATCCAAAATGCTTCAATTTTAGCGGCCTTACATCTCGCGGAAGAATACCTCATGCTTAAGCGTCATGCGAAAGCAGAACTCGACCTTCTCGAAGCCAAAGCCACACGAGTCCTAGTGGACATGGAGAATTCGATTTCACAAGCGGGACTTAATACCTAGATTTTGCGGAATGAATGGGGACATAAAAAATCAAACGGCCGTATGAAACAGTACGTCCGATTGATGCAAAAGTATTTTACTGAGTGACGATTACACGACCTCATGACGGCTCAGAAAAAGGCTTCGTACTATTGCTTGAACTTAAAATCAAGTTGTCACTCCACAGACCGAGTTAGGCCAATTGTGGCTGTAAAATAAGGTGAGTCCCCTGAAACTTGGGGATGCCATGACGACCAAGTCTGAATTACGTAAGCAGTATAGAAATTTTGCTTCGAATTGGACAAATTTAGAATTCACACAACGTGAAGCCGCTTTGAATGAGCGGCTAAGCGCGTATCTTCGTTCACAAACGGGAGTTTGGGCAGCGTTTCGGCAAATTCCTGTTGAGCCAGATGTGACCCACGCGATCGATCAGGCCCAGCACCTGCGCTGGGCTTATCCGGTCGTGGAAGGCGCGAAATTACACTTTTTCATGCCAAAAAGTATTGAGCATTTCACGCAGAATTCATGGGGCATTTGGGAGCCGCATCGGGATCACTCCGAAGAAATCCCGCTCACGGGCTTAAGCGGAATTTTGGTTCCGGCACTGGCCTTTGATCTCTCTGGCTTTCGACTTGGCCGCGGCGGTGGTTATTACGACCGCACCTTGGCGGAGTTTACCGGATTTAAAATCGGCTTGGCATTTTCCGAGCAAATCGCAGCGGCCGAGTTGCCGCATGAAAATTTTGATATTCCCATGGATGCCATTGTCACGGAAAAAGCCGTGATCAATTGCCTCTCCAAACTTGAAAGGATGAAATCATGAGCTCAGAACTTATTTCTGTTCTGGCGACGATCGTTGGCATCGGCCTCGGTGCGGTGGCAATGTATTTTTACAAAAAAACCATGGACGAAAAGGCCAAGAAGACGGCTGAAATGGAAGCCGAGCGTATTCTCAATCGCGCCCGCGCTGAAGCTGGTAAAATTGACCGCGACTCCAAACAAAAGGCCAAGGACTTTGAAATCCGCGCCCGCAAGAATGTTGAAACCGACATTCAAAAACAAAAACAAAAGCTCAAGCAAGATGAGCAAGGTTTGGTCGACAAAGAAGCCAAGCTTGAAAAAGAATTTCAAAACAAAGGCGTTGAACTCGAGCAGCGCCTCTCGGAACTCGCCGGTCGGGATGAAAAAGCCAAAGTCGCTGAAAAGCGCTTAGGTGATTTGGAGCAAGATGCACAAAAACGCATCGAGGCTCTGAAAGCAAAACTTGAAAGTGTCGCGGGCCTTAGCGCTTCAGAAGCCAAGCGCGAAATGGTCGAAGCTTTATCGGAAGAAGCTCACAAAGAAGCGTCCAAACGAGCTTTGCAAATTGAAGAAGAAGCTAAATCTGAGGCCGAACGCCGCTCCAAGCGCATTATCGCCATGGCGATTGCCCGCTATGCTTCAGAGTATACCTCCGAGCGTACAGTCAGTGTCTTAACTTTGCCCAATGACGAAATGAAGGGAAAAATCATCGGTCGCGAGGGTCGTAATATTCGCGCTCTTGAGGCTGCGACCGGAGTTGACCTGATCGTCGATGAGACTCCTGAAGCCGTGGTGATTTCAGGTTTTGATCCAGTTCGTCGTGAAGTCGCTAAGCGGGCGCTTGAAAAACTCATGGAAGATGGCCGTGTGCATCCGGCCCGCATTGAAGAAGTCATTGATAAAGTGAAAAAAGAAATTTTCAAATCCATGAAAGAAGACGGCGATAAAGCGGCCTTTGACTTGGGCCTGCATGGCCTGCATATCGAAGTTGTCAAAGTTCTTGGCAGTTTGAAATACCGGCAAACTCTCACGCAAAATCTCTATCAGCACAGCATGGATGTTGCCTTCTTGGCTGGCATGATGGCGGCTGAACTTGGTGAAGATGTGAAACGCGCTCGTCGCGCTGGACTTCTACATGATATTGGTAAGGGCCTCGAGCACTCAATTGAAGGTTCACATGCGGTCATTGGGGCCGATTTTTTGAAAAAACACGGTGAAGTCGAAGCCGTTGTACATGCCGTGCGCGCGCATCATGATGATGAAAAACCGAATTCAGTTTTGGCTTTTCTCGTGCAAGCGGCCAATGCGCTCTCCAATGCGCGGCCGGGTGCGAGACGCCAGAGCATGGACACTTACGTGCGCCGCTTAGAAGATATGGAATCCATCGGCAATAGCTTTGACGGCGTGGTTCGCACCTTCGCTATCCAGGCTGGCAAAGAATTGCGGGTCTTGGTTGAGTCCAGCCGGGTCACTGATGAACAGGGCGCGATGCTCAGCTATGATATCGCAAGAAAAATCGAGCGTGAATTAAGTTATCCAGGTCAGATCCGCGTCAGTGTCGTGCGTGAAACCCGAGTTGTTGAACACGCTAGGTAAAAAAAGGTGAGGATGAAATGGGATTTCTTCCGGCGAAAGAACAGCTTCAAGAACTCAAACGCGGCATCGTTGATTTGGTGTCGGAAGCTGACCTTTTAAAAAAGCTTGAGCGCAGCTATCAAAACAACAAACCACTGCGGATCAAAGCTGGCTTTGATCCCACGCGGCCTGATTTACATCTCGGTCACACAGTTTTAATGAATAAAATGAAGCAGTGGCAAGATCTTGGCCATCAGGTGATTTTTCTGGTTGGCGATTTCACCGCTTTGATCGGTGACCCCACAGGTAAAAATGAAACTCGGCCGCCATTGTCTCGTGAAGAAGTTAAAAAGAATGCGGAGACATACGTCAGTCAAGTCACAAGAATTCTCGATAGCAAACGCATTGAACTGGATTGGAATTCACGCTGGTTTGATGAATTTAAAGCCACGGATTTTATTAAATTAACGGCGCAGTACACGGTGGCGCGAATGCTGGAGCGCGATGATTTTGAAAAGCGCTATGAAACGGGTGTGCCGATTGCCATTCATGAGTTTTTGTACCCACTGGTGCAAGGCTATGATTCAGTCGCGCTCAAGGCTGATGTTGAGCTCGGGGGAACGGATCAACGCTTTAATCTTCTGGTGGGCCGTGATTTACAAAAATCCTACGGGCAGGAACCACAATGTATTATGACGACTCCTTTGCTCGAGGGTCTGGACGGCGTCAACAAAATGTCCAAGAGCTTGGATAACTACATAGCCGTTGAAGATTCACCGCGTGAAATGTTCGGTAAAACCATGCGCATCAGTGATCACTTGATGCTCAGGTATTATGAATTGCTCTCTGACATTAGCGTTGGCGATTTGGAAAAAATGAAGCGCGAAGTGAGTTCTCACGAAGTTAACCCGCGCGGCTACAAAGTTCAATTGGCGCAAGAGATTGTGCGCCGTTTTCACGGGGCCGCCGCAGCGACTCAGGCTTTAGAGGAGTTTGAACGGATTTTCGTGAACAAAGGCGTCCCCGATGAGATGCCGGAGTTTGCAGTTGCGGCGTCGCGCTTTTCAACTGAGGTTGATTTGCCCAGTCTTTTGAAAGAATTTGAACTGGCTCCTTCAACCAGTGAAGCCCGTCGCCTCATTACTGCCAATGCCGTTGAGATGAATGGCGGTAAACTCACACAGTTGAAATTACAAGTCACCGCGAAGGTGGGCGATCAGTTGATTTTTAAGGTGGGTAAGAAAAAATTCGTGAAACTGATGGTGACAACGTGAAGGTTAAATTTGTTCCACAAAATATTGAATGCGAAATCAAGCCAGGCCAGTCGGTTTTGCATGTCGCCCAGGACAACAATATTTATATCAAATCGGTGTGCCGGGGAGTTCCCTCATGTGCTGAATGCCGGGTTCGCGTCGTCGAGGGGGATTACAATGTTTTACCACCGACGGCCGCTGAGTTGGCATTGATTGGTACCGCCTATTTCATTGATCAGCGCCGGCTTTCTTGTCAGTTAAAGTGTTTCGGCGATATCACTGTTGAGATGAGTGAGCAGATTGAGAAGCAAAAACAGATGCAGGATCGCCCGGTTCGATTGCAGCGCACGGACTCTTATGAGGCACAATCAGCACGGCAGGTCCAAGCTTCACTCGAGGGAGAAGAAGGTCAAGTCCAGCCAACAGCAGAGCAGGAACAAGGCGGAGAAGTCCCTTCAGAAACAGCGCCGACCGCGCAAAAATCTGCTCAGTCAACACCCCGGCAAAATCGCGGTGACGGTGGACGTAATCGAAATCCGCGCGGGCCGCGGCGGCCGCAAAGAAAATAGATCGTCATCCATTTTGCAACAAACTCACCTGCTCTTGTAAATGGGCGGCAGTCACTTGTTGAGGTGGCACCGCTCGACCTATGCTGAGCGAAATCGGCTTCCAAAAGAGCCACGGAAAATTTCTTTTCTCGGCCTGATTGCGACTAAAGAGACTTTTCCATAGACCATTTAAGGCCATAGGTACCACAGGCACCGGAGTTTCTTGAATGATTTTTTCAATTCCTGTGCGAAAGGGATTGAGCTGACCGTCACGAGTAATTGTTCCCTCAGGAAAAAGACAGACCACTTCACCGGCCCTCAGCTCTTCAGCGATTTTTCGAAAAGCAGCCGCCAGAATCTCGGGATTTTCTTTTGCCTGCGCAATCGGGATCACTTTGGCTTGGCGAAACAGGCTCTTCAGAAAAAAGCCTTGAGCAAAATGATGATCCATAACGAAGCGACACGGCCGCTTGATTGCTGCAAAAATAATCAGCCAGTCAACAAAACTGACATGATTGCACACCAAGACCACTCCACCTTTTTCAGGAATGTGCTCTCGGCCCGTAACTTGTAAACTATAGATGAAACGCGCCAAAACCCAGGCAATAAAACGTAAGAAGAATTCCGGGACCAATCGGTAAATATAAATCGCCACCGCTGCATTCATTAAAGCGAGTGCGGCAAAGATTTGTGGAATCGTCAATCCTGCACTCAGCATCACGACATTAGCGATTGCCGCCACTACCATGAAAATGGCGTTCACAATATTGTTGCCGGCAATAATGCGTGAGCGATGCGAAGGTTCACTGCGATCTTGAATCAGTGTGTAAAGCGGAATCGTAAATAGGCCCCCGAAAATCGCCAGCATAAAGAGATCAAATAAAATCCGTAGCGAGGTCAGATTTTGAAAGAGTTCCGAGACGCTGACAATGTGCCCTGGCGTGACGGGGCTGCTGGGAAGGCCCGCGAAAAATAGATCGAGAGTAAAAAGAGTCATACCAATTGAGCCTAGTGGGACCAACCCCAACTCTACTTGCTTGTGCGACATTTTTTCAGATAAAAGTGAGCCCAGACAAATGCCAATGGAAAAGACCGAGAGCAGAAGCGTGACACCGCTTTCATTGGTGTGAAGCAGGTCTTTGCAAAAGGGTGGAAACAGAGACAAAAGAGCTCCGCCAAAAAACCAAAACCATGAAATGCCTAAAATACTGTTGAAGACCACGAAATTTTCTTTGGTGTAGCGGAGAATTTGTAGCGTTGGCGGGAAGGGATTCCACTGCACCTTGAGGGTTGGGTCTGATATGGGCGTTTTCGGAATGAAAAAGCTCGCCGTAAAACCAATTAGTGAAAAAATCAAAAGGGCAATGCTGACAGCAGCCGGACCTTTTCCGGGTACGCCGATCAATTCACCACCGACAATCGTGCCCAGGAGAATGGCGAGAAAAGTTCCAGACTCCACCAGGGCATTGCCGCCCACAAGCTCGTCTGAATGTAAGATTTGCGGTAGGATGCTATATTTCAATGGGCCAAAAAAAGTCGAATGCATACCCATCATAAAAAGAACAATCAGCAAGAACTCAAACTGTGTCGTGACAAAACCGACTGTTGCCAAAATCATGATCATCACTTCGGTGAACTTAATCCAGCGAATGACGAGACGCTTTTCAAATTTGTCGGCCAACTGTCCAGCCGTCGCGGAGAATAAAAAAAATGGCAAAATGAAAATACCGCCAGAAAGCGAGACCATTTTCGCCGCTGATACGCCCATGACATTGGCGGCCTGATAGGTGATCAAAAGCACCAACGCGTTTTTTAAAACATTGTCATTGAAGGCACCGAAAAATTGGGTCCAAAAGAGAGGCATGAAGCGTCTGGACTGAAGTAGCTTAAGTTGACTCATGCCGGTAGTATGGGAGCTCGCGCCGAATGAGGAAAGTAAAAAACGCCTCAGTCGCTAACGAGCGTCATGGTTTTTCGCCATCCTTACTCGCTGGGGCACTGAGCGGCGTGCGTCCCGAACGACGGGCGTTGCGCAGTATTCCAGATTTTTGGAATTTACGGCTGATGAATTAAATTGAGATTGCTGTCAATCGAAGATTGACCGTATCATTTTAAGTGGAGGGGCGATGTCGTCATGGAGGACTGATAGCTAATCTAGGACTGGATGGCTGAGGGGTAAGGAAGCCACAACATCGCTTCGTTTTTTTAACCTGATTCTCATCTTGATCGATTGCAAATTCCGTGTATCTTTATTTTCATGATTAAACTCGTCTTACTTCGACATGGTGAAAGCACTTGGAATAAAGAAAATCGTTTTACCGGTTGGACCGACGTAGACCTCTCGGAAAAAGGCTTTATTGAAGCTAAAAAAGCCGGTGAGCTTCTCAAAGCTGAGGGCTATACCTTTGATGTCGCGCATACCTCAGTTTTAAAGCGGGCCATTCGCACTCTGTGGATGGTTTTGGATGAACTGGATTTAATGTGGATTCCAGTCATTCCGAATTGGCACTTAAATGAACGCCACTACGGAGCCCTTCAGGGCCTCAATAAAGCTGAAATTGCTGCCAAACATGGCGAAGAGCAGGTTTTCATCTGGCGTCGCAGCTACGATATTCCGCCACCGGCTCTTGAAATCAATGATCCCCGTCATCCGAGCCATGACCACCGCTATAAAAATGTGCCGAAAAACGAACTGCCAGCGACCGAAGCTCTCAAAGACACAGTGGCGCGCTTTGTTCCGTATTTTGAAAAATACATTGTGCCAGATTTGAAGGCGGGGAAGCGCGTGTTGATTGCGGCTCACGGCAATAGCATTCGCGCCTTAGTTAAATATCTCGATCATGTTTCCGAAGCTGAGATTACGGAGCTCAATATACCGACGGCAGTGCCCTTGGTGTATGAGTTGGATGAAAATATGAAACCGATTCGCCATTATTATCTCGGCGACCAGGATGAAATCAATAAAGCCCAACAAGCTGTTGCGAACCAGGGCAAGGCAAAAAAATGAGTATTCGCATCACTCAGCGCCCGCGACGCAATCGCCAGAGCGCTTCGATCCGTGCTCTCGTTCGTGAGACTGAAGTTTCTGCCGCAGATTTAATTCTTCCGCTCTTTGTGATGGACGGAAAAGACCAGCAAAAACTGATTTCTTCAATGCCAGGCCAAATGCGTCTATCGCGCGATCATATTGTCAAGACAGCGCAAAGAGCCGCAAAATTAGGAATTCCAGCAGTGGCGCTGTTTCCGGTGGTCGCCGAATCAAGTAAAGATCGCTTTGCCCGCGAATCAACTAACGCCGATGGGCTCTTGCAAAAAACCGTGGCTGATCTCAAAGCGAAAGTCCCGGAGATCACCGTAATCACTGATGTGGCTATGGATCCCTATTCAACTGATGGTCATGATGGGTTGTTGGAAGGCGATGAAATTCTCAATGATCCGACGCTTGAGATTTTGGCGGCGATGGCGATAGCACAAGCCAAGGCTGGAGCCGATATCGTCGCTCCCAGCGATATGATGGATGGCCGGGTCGGTTATATTCGCCGGGCGCTTGATGCCGAAGGTTTTGCGAAGGTCGGCATACTTTCATATGCTGCGAAATATGCTTCGTCATTTTATGGACCCTTTCGCGAGGCACTGGATTCAGCTCCTCGTTCAGGTGACAAGAAAACCTATCAAATGGACCCGGCCAACCGCCGCGAGGCGCTACGTGAGGCTCTTCTCGATGTGCAGGAGGGCGCCGACATGGTGATGGTGAAACCCGCACTGGCCTATCTCGATATCATTGCTCTTTTACGCGCCAAGGTGCAGGTGCCTGTAGCGGCTTATCAGGTCAGTGGCGAGTACTCGATGATCAAAGCGGCGGAAAAAGCCGGCTGGATCGATGGTCCGCGGGCCATGGTGGAAACTCTCACCGCCATTAAGCGCGCCGGCGCTGACATGATTCTCACCTATTTCGCTTTAGAAATGGCGGAGCTTTTAGCCTAGTCACTGTTGACCGAATCCCTTCTATCGCTTGCTTGGTACTTCTAGGCATAGAAAGGGTTCAAAACGCGTCGAAGATTTCTCATTTCGTTCTGACCTCCCCAGCCCTAAACTGTGCTCTTAGCTCGAAGTTGCCCGGATTTTTGCTGCATCCCTACCTCCAGCGCTGAAGTTTTCCATGAATACCCCTAAATAATTCGCCGCATTATCAAAATATCCGGGTAAAAATTTCCGGTATCGAAAGAAGCCTTAATATAGTGCTAAGGGGTATTCATCTATGCAGATAATGTGTTATATAGATCTCTCTTTTACGACAAGGTGGAGGGTGAGCTGTGTTGAATACCAACGAAGCTGAAAAATTGCTCGATGCAAAGCGCAAGAATATTATCGAAGAAGTTGAAGACGAGGATTTCGATTTTGACTCCGTCGAAAATATTTTAGAGCTGACGGATGAGCAGTTTCCGCGATTTACGCTTGCGAAAAACAAGGCTCGCTTTTTACGAATGGTTAGCTGGTACAAGAATAAGCAAGAGTGGCTTGAAGTGGCCCCTCTCAGTGGTGTGACCAAACTCTTTAAGCAACAAACTAAAGAGCTCGTCGATATCCGCTCGAATAAATTAGATTATGAAATGGAACTTGAGACCGGCACGTTGACTCCGAGTCAGCGTTCCTACCGCCGTGATGAATTGAAGATGTGTAAGGTACACGAGAAAATGGCCGTGCACTTGATCTCTAAAATGCAGGTGAAGATTAAATCGGGGCGTCGCTAAGCTTGAACTCAGTTTCTAGTCCGGTGCTTTAAGGGGCGGTTATCTCAACCGCCTTTTTTGTTCAAACTGTCCCAATTCCAGACCAATCGCCCATGCGCCACCGCCTTTACAGACAATAGGCGACGATTTTTAATACGTCCCATTTCGCACTGCTTTCAATAATTTAGGAAGATTCAGTAAAAAAGTCTCAGAATGGGGAAAATTTTTCCTTATATTCTCAGACTGAACCGCCGATAGGTCTCTTGTGAGTCAGGGTGTGAGTAAAAGTGACTCGGAGAGAAACCAAATTTGGAGGTCTTGATATGGTACGTACTTCATTTATCGTCGTGAGTGACGATCAGGCACTGATACAAAAAGCTCAGCAGTTTGGCCAAATGCATGGCGTGGCTGTACAGGTGCATTCAGTTGAACAGTGGGAAGCCAGTCGCACAACGACCAGCGTTCCCTCATTAGTTGCCGGCGGCACGACTGAAGGAGCAAAAGTTTTGCCATTTCCGGGTGCACATAACTCCGGCGATTCAAAACGTGGTGTTGCCACCATCAACCAACTGGAAAGCGTGGCGATTGAGCAGGCCATTGGCGCGTTCAAAGGCAATCTCACGGAGGCAGCAAAGGCTTTAGGAATTGGCCGCGCAACTCTGTATCGTAAGGTCAAACAATACAATATCGATCCGACGTCAGCCCGTAAGAAAAAAGCTGCGTAAGAATTCGATCTTCGTTAGATTGTTTTTTCACTTCAATAGGTCAGGATGCAAACCCTGGCCTATTATTTTTTTCTGGTCTATTTTCTGGAGTTCTAAAAAGTGTCTGCGCAAATCGGCAAAATTCTCATTTGTTTGAGCCTGATAATTTTAGTCGCATATTGGACGACCGAAAAGACCTTACAGGCATCATATCAAAAGGCGGCGCGCACCGTTTGCGAAACTGTTCAAGAGAATTATTACCGTCAAAATGAGCCGATCGTGCAGGCCTGGGTCGGGCAATGTTTAGAATTATCAAAACACCTGCCGCATTTTTACGATAAAGCAAAATTTATTCGTTACATGAATGCACGACTCGAATTACTGCAAGTGTCGCATTTAACTATTTATCAACCGGAAGAAAACACGCAGCTCTGGTCCAATGAAGGGGTCGATACCGGAATCCGTGCTCGGCAAATCGACGACGCCTTGGTGGTTTATAAAGTGGTCCCCGGCAGTGCCGCTGACTTGCAGGGTTTACAATTGGGTGATCGAATTTTAAGTGTCGACGAGCGGCCAATCTTGGTGAGCAATGATGTGCAAAGTCTGTCTGGAAATTATTTAATTGAGCGAAATCAGCAAAAATTCAAATTTGTGATTGAGGCGAGCAATATCTCCGAAAATCTCGGCCCGCAACTTTACCCTCTCTCCAAAGACATTGCAGTTGTGGAACTCGGATCGTTTTTACCGCAATATTTTGAAAAAGAAACGTGGCAGCAGTTTGCTTCTGAATTGTCGAAATTTCCGCAGTTGATTGTTGATCTGCGTGGAAATTCCGGAGGAAGCTTTCCGGCGATGTTGCGAGCGGCGTCAACTTTGAAATGTGGCGCTTCTCTGTTGGGAACCTTGGTGCAGGGAAGTCCGGAAAAAGAAATTCAAGAAGAGGACTTAGAGGACAAATTAACAGCCGAAAGCCAGCTTGAGCAACTGTTTGAAGCGCGAAAACTCAATCTTCGCACCAGCTTCGATTATGGCTGTTATCATGGGCGCGTGATTGCATTGATAGATTCTGGTACCAGTTCGACGGCTGAAATTTTCGCTGAAGCCTTGATGCGCCGGCCTCACACGCGGGTTTGGGGCACAGTTAGCGCGGGCCAAGTCGTGATGGCCCAATGGTTTCCGATTTCTATATTGGGGGGAGAGGACTATAGCATGTCCGTCCCGATAGCTGGTTATATCACGGCCACGGGCCAGGAGCTTGAGAGCCAAGGACTTGAGCCGCAAAAACACCTCGTCTATGAGTTGCGCCGTGCCCTAGACGGCCACGATTCGTGGCTGGATGAAGCCACATTAGGTATTAAAGGACTCTAACGTTTCAATCTGGGATGCCAGGGTTTCACACATATGTCTAATGCCTGAACAGTTAGACTCTGTTTAAAGCGGTGCCGGCCCGGCACATGTCTCGCATACGTAAAGGGCATGGAGGCAGACATGAAAAAAGACAACGTCATCGATCTCACGTCGCGAATGGTTCCTCGGGAAGAAAAGTCGAAGAGCAAAAATCTCAAATTGCGGCTTGATATGGAGCAGGCAAAAATCGTGGTCTCGACTTCATTGATTTCAGTCGTGCTACTAGTGACTTTGGCGAATAACGCCATGTTTGAAACCAAGCCCTCCACGGCCCATGCTGTCACCATGGCGTCGACCACTGAAAACTGTGACCGCTGTATCGCCAGCGTTTCAACCGGAACTTCAGACGGCGAAGACCGCGTCGTGAAACAAGTTGCCAGTGTGTCTCTGAATGAGACAGCCACAAAAGGGCACAAGCCCTCGGAAATTGAAACTCTGGCTTACGGACTTTTAGAGGGCAAATATTCTCTGCGCACGGAAAACGGCAAACTCTCAGAGTTGCAGTTCACTCAAGATGCCGCAGCAAACGAATTGCCGAAAACGATTACTGATCGCGCAGCGTTCTTAACTGAACATCGCATGATGCTTTCAGTGGGCTTTGACCATGTTATTAAAGTGAGTGAATCAAATCAAGATGGTAAAAAAGTCGAGACCTACGAGTTACAAAATGCGATGGGTATGCCGCTCGCGCGAGTTGATTTTCAACTCGACCAGGACAATCGACTTTTGTCCATGCGGGTCGCCAGCATGAAATTGGCAGCTCAATAAGCAAGAAAATGAACTGGTCTCGTTAATTCCAAAGCCGCAATCATCCGATATTAGAATATGGTATTGGATGACGTCTTTTCACCTGAAAAACAAAATATAAAACCCGGTAAAGCGAATGCCCCAGAGGCTTTTAGCGAAACGCCGTGGCGTGGCCGCATGGCTTCGCCACTGGATCGTCTGGCGGCTGTTATTGCCGATCTCGTGATATTTGTGCCAATGGCCACCGTATGCATTGCCCCATTTAAGAGACAATCCATCATCGCACAGCTCACCGGCAGCGAGGCGGATTGGATCAGTGCCGCCATCTTTGCTGGCAGTGCCGCCGTCGTTTCGTTCTTGGCCTTTCAAACGATTTGCCTGATGATCTGGGGAGCGACGCCGGGAAAGATTTTTCTCGGCCTCAAAGTCATCACTCTTTGGGAAGAAAAAAAACCGCGACCGATGCAAAGTTTTTTACGTTCCTTTGTTTGGATTCTTGAGGCATTGGCCTTTGGTTTGCCCTTTCTCTCCGTTTTTAGTAATGATCGTCGTCGGCCTTGGCATGATCGCATCAGTGATACTTATGTGATTCATCGTGAACCGAAGCGCGCAGTCGCGCCGCCAGATCACCATGAGATAACTCTCGTCAGCGCCATTCATGCCGCGGTGATGGCGCTCCTGACCGTGGTGGCCATGGCCTCATTGAATGAACTTTCAAAATCCCATTCAACCACGGCCTTAGATATTCAAGAGCTTGAAGCGAAAAACATGCTTTGCCCCATGGTCGGCGAAGTGAGTGACGAAGGGGCCGATGGCGAGCAACCGGAGCGCTTGAAAATCGCCATGTCTCTCTATGCCGCAGATGTCATCGAAGAAGACTGTCTTGACACTGAGGCAGATTTTGCCCTCTGGCACAGGCAAGATAAACACAATGCCTATTTAGCAAAAGCGCTGGCCCACAGTGCTGATGAAAAAATGTTTCAAAACTACTCCCAGAAAACCTGTGAAGAAAATGAAAAGTCAGATGAATGTCGCCTTCTTGATTTGCTGGCTTCCCAGGGGCATCGAGAGGGTGAAAGCTCACTGCTCAAATCTCAGGAACTGAAAGCCTCGAATTTTCTCATGGCCCAGGTTAATTTGAATTCGCCAGAATACTTACAAATTTGGCTGATTAAATATTTTGCCAAACAGCGCGAATTTAATAAGGTCTTGCAGCTACTCGAAAACGTGCCTCCGCAAAAAGGTCTCAGTCAGTTTTTTGCCAATCAAAGAACCAAAGCCCTTTGGAGTCTCGACCGGATCAATGAAGCGCGCGTCGCCTCACGCATGACAATCGAGAGCGCAAGTCCTTCGCAGCGGATCGAAATCGCCAGTTGGGTTTGTCAGCGTGAACTGAGAGACGGCTGCACGGTATCGGTTGCGCAAAGCTGTCATGAATTGCAAGCGGCAGTTGCGACGAATAATGAACTTTTAAAGACTCCTGAAGTGGCACTTTCTTTTATCAATGAAGAACTGTGCCGCTCCAGTGGCATGGTTTCAAGTGATGTGAAAGAAA
>JAYVXN010000218.1:0-1787 GCA_043785085.1 Bdellovibrionales bacterium
GAACACTAGGAGATTTGGGTTATGAGACATAGAGCAAAAACCGCTACTTTCAATCTGAAGAACGGCCCTCGCAAGGCGCTGATTCGTGGTTTGGTCACATCATTGGTTGAGCACGGTCGTATTAAGACGACTTTGGCCAAAGCAAAAGAACTGCGTCGTCATGTTGAGCGCGCAGTGACTTTGGGTAAAGATGGTACTTTGCATGCGCAAAGACTGCTTTTGTCTCGCTATCCAAATCAAGACACTGTTTCGACAATTATGAAGGATATTTCTCCTCGTTTCAAAACTCGTCCGGGTGGTTACACTCGTATTTTGAAATTGGGCATGCGTCCTGGTGATCGTGCTGAGATGGCTTTCATTGAATTTGTTGATTATTCTGCTTCTGAAAAAGCAACTAAGTCTGAAGACGTGGTGGCAAAAGAGAAGAAGGTTTTGGCGAAAGCCGTGGCCGCGAAGAAGAAGCGTCTGCGCAATTCTCAAGAAGATGCGCGCAAAGTATTCCGCGCGTACCACGCGTAAGAGTTCGAAAAACAAGGCCCTACCAAGGGCCTTTTTAGTTTCTGGGCTATCTCATCAGGATTGTCATAACTAAAGAGAAAATTATGAAAGTCTATATTCAGGGTGCAGTGGTTGTCGCATTGATCCTTCTTGCGGCCGTGGTTTACTGGGTAAAGTACTCCGACACGCTTTCAGTAAACAGAAATCCTGAGTCTTTCTCTCTTATTAAAAAATTAGAAACTGAAGGTGCGATTGATTTTGAATTGCCACGGCTTGATGGCAGTAAAATTCATTTGAAAGATCTCGCTGGTAAGGTTGTGATTTTAAATTTTTGGGCTTCTTGGTGTAATCCTTGTGTGCAGGAATTTCCGTCGTTAGTGAAACTGGCTGAACATTTCAAGGGTGATATCGTGATTCTGGCGGTTTCAAATGACGAAAATGTCAAAGACGTCGAGGATTTTATTAGGGCGTTTGGTTTTCCGAAACCGCATTTTGAAATCGTGGTCGATCACGATCGCGAAGTGACCAAGAAGTATGGTGTCGAGCAGCTTCCGGAGAGCTTTTTGTTGAATCGGGAGCAGAAGCTGGTACGCAAGGTGATGGGTATTGATAATTGGTATACAGATAATGCCATAGCTTTTTTTAATGACCTTTTGGGAGTTTCTGGACAGAAACTTGGTCAATGAATATTACTTTCCGACCGAGTTCGCCAGAATACGCTGAGCGATTTTATCAGCTCCGGCAAGATGTTGAACACAAGAAATTTAATCCGATTCTTCCTTCTACAATAGATGAACTTAAAGTGCGACTTGCAAAGACGAGTTCGGATTGGCTTGAGTTTGAAAAATCTGAATCGTTATTTTGGTTTCTTGAATTGAATGGGCAGATTGCTGGAACAGTCGTATTCAAAATATCAATAAAATGATGCTGACGGCAGAGATTGGCTATGGAGTATCGGCTGAGTTCAGGGGCCGGGGAGTTGCGACAGAGGCCGTACGACTGTTAACGCAAAATGCGTTTCGCTCGTCGCCCTTGCGTAAGTAAATTGCCTTTGTGCATGAGGGAAATCTGGCTTCGCGAAAATTGCTCACGAAGCTTGGTTATCGCGAAGAAGGCCTTCTTCGCGAGCATTTTCTGATTAATGGCAAGCCAGTAAACGAAGTGATTTACAGGATATTAAAGAGCGAATTCTCATGACCGGCTCATGACGATTTCGTTGGCACCTGGAGGCGGATAGGCCTTCAGTGGCTGCTGCCGTAAGGCTGTCGTGGTCACATCAGCAGGTGCGC